>JBFKGB010000364.1:0-3744 GCA_041633535.1 Euzebya sp.
CGCCCGGCCGAGATCATGGGCGATGGACGCCACACCGCCAGCCAGCTGATCGCCAAGCAGAGCCGCCGTCGGGCGGCGGCGACCGGTGGCGAGTCGGTCATCCCGCTGGACGACCACACGTTCGAGACCCTCGCCGCCCAGGGCTGGGCCCCCCACGACGTGATCCCCGAGGGCACGGTCGTGCGGGTCCGCCGGACCGCGAACCTGCACACCGGCGGCACCATCCACGATGTCACCGGACGGCTGCACCCGACCCTGGCCGAGGCGGCCGTCCGGGCGTCCCGGGTGCTGCAGATCCCCGTGGTCGGCATCGACCTGCTGGTGCCCGACGTCGAGGGGTCCGAGTACGTCATCATCGAGGCCAACGAGCGTCCGGGCCTGGCCAACCACGAGCCCCAGCCGACCGCCGAGGCCTTCCTCGACCTGCTGTTCCCCCGAACCCGATCCGACAGGACACCACGACGCCCATGACCGTCACGCCCAAGCTGCTCCAGATCGACACCGCCTACATGACCGACCTGCTGCTGCGGCTCCTCCGCACGCCGAGCCCCACCGGTCGGACCGACGAGGTCATGCGGATGATCGGTGAGGAGGCGGAGGCGATCGGTCTGCCGGTCCAGCTGACCCGCCGGGGCGTCATGCACGCGACGATGCCGGGCGAGCGTGAGGACCTGACCCGCGTGGTGGTCGTCCACGCCGACACCATCGGCTGCATGGTCAGGACCATCAAGGACAACGGCCGGCTGGAGGTCGTGGCGGTCGGCACGTGGTCGTCACGGTTCGCCGAGGGGGCGAGGGTCACCGTCTTCACCGACGAACCCGGGGTGTCCTACACGGGCACGATCCTGCCGATGAAGTCCAGCGGCCATGCGTTCGACGCCGAGGTCGACACGCAGGTGTCGGCCTGGGACAACGTCGAGGTGCGCATCGACGAACGCGTCGGCACGGCCGAGGAGACACGTGCCCTGGGTATCCAGGTCGGTGACTTCGTGGCGGTCGACTCCGACCCGGTGATCAGCCCCTCGGGGTACGTCAACGCCCGGCACCTGGACAACAAGGCGGGCATCGCCGCGGCGCTGGCGGCCTTCAAGGCCGTCAAGGAGGCGGGCCTGGAGATCCCGGTCACCGCCTCGCTGGTGTGCACCGTGTCGGAGGAGGTCGGCCTGGGCGCCACCAACCTGGGACCCGACGTCGCCGAGACGCTGTCGATCGACGCGGCCATCGTCGCCCCGGGGCAGCACAGCCGCGAGGACACCGTCAACGTCGCGATGCACGACCAGTCGGGACCGTTCGACTACCACCTGACCCGTCGGATGACGGCGATGTGTGAGCACCTGCAGATCCCCTACGAGCGGGACCTGTTCATCTACTACCGCTCCGACATCGCGGCTGCGCTCGAGGCCGGGGCAGAGATGCGTGCCGCCCTGATCGGGTTCGGGACCGACGCCAGCCACGGCTGGGAGCGGACGCACCTGGACGGCGTCGAGCGCATCGCCCAGCTGGTCGCCGGCTACCTGCAGGTGCCGTTCATCTTCGCCTTCGACGCCGAGCCGGCGGGCCCGGTCGAGGCGTTCCCCGAGCAGGAGCAGGAGGTCGGGCTGGTCGTCGACCCGACCTGAGCCCAGGCAGCTAGGAGGCCGGCGCCGTCTCGACCGTCGCAGTCGCCCGGGTCAGGGCAGGCAGGACCACGTCGAAGCGGGCGCCACCACCCTCCGCGGGGCCCACGGTGATCGTGCCACCCACGTCCTGCACGCGGCTCCTGACCCCGTGCAGCCCGTGGCCGAACCCGTCCTCGTCGTCGTGCAGCTGGACGCCGGCCTCGAAGATCCGCTCGGCGTCCTCAGGTGACACGCCCGGGCCGTTGTCGATGACCGTCAGCTGCCAGCGGTCCGGGACGAGGCGCTGCAGCTCCACCTCGATCCGGGTGCCGTCCAGGTTGAGGCCGTACTTGATGGCGTTGCCCACCAGGTTCAGGGCAGCACGGAGGAGGACCGCAAGGTCCGCGTCGATCCGCTGTGGCGGTGCGCTGACCACCAGGGTCGAGCCGGTGGCGTGCAGCTCGGGCCCGACGATCTCCTCCAGCCACTCCGCGAACGAGGGGCCGTCGATCGTGGGGCGGTCGCCACCCGAGTCGACCGCGTCCTGGAACAGCGCGTCGACCATCTCACCAAGGCGCTTGGCACCCAGACGGATGGACGACCGCAGCGTCGCACGCTGGGCGTCCGTGAGGCCCTCGCGGTCCAGCAGGCTGGCGGTGCCGGCGATCGCCGACACGGGGCCGCGCAGGTCGTGGGCGGCGGTCAGGGCGAACCGCGACAGCGCCTCGTTGGAGATCCTGAGGTCCTCGGTGCGGGCGGCGACCCGTGACTCCAGCTGGTCGTTGAGCTCGCGCAGCTCTGCGGTGGCGGCGCGGACGCGCTGCCGCAGCGTCAGGACGAAGACGAGGAGGACCAGCAGCGCGGCGCCGGCGACGAGCAGGGCACGGCGCAGCGAGGCGTTGACGCCCGTGCGGGGGCGGCCCAGGTCGAACCCCGTGAACCTGACGGTCAGGAGGGAGATCTCCTCGTCGCTCAGCAGGCTGCGGGCGATCCTGGCGATCTCGATGGGGGGCTCACCCGCCCGCCCCCACGCCGCGATGGGGATGATCTGCTGGCTCCGCCCGACCGGGGTCAGGTCCAACGTGCCCTGTGAGATGGCGTACCCGGCGACGGCCAGCGGCGCCAGGTACAGGTCGATGTCGCCCGCCTCGGCAGCCGCAAGTCCTGCGGGCAGGCTGTCGGTGAGCACGTAGTCCGCGGTCGGGTACAGCTCCATCAGGACCGTTTCCAGCGGCGACCCGGCGATCGTGGAGACCCGACGACCCTCCAGGGTCCCGAGCCCCTGCACCGGCTGGTCACGGCTGCCGACGAAGGTGATGCGTTCCCACGCCAACGGCTCGGTCGGTTCGGCGAAGGCCAGCAGGTCGGGCCGCTGGCCCTGTGTGCCGGCGATGTCGATCGTCCCGTCGCGCAGCGCCTCGACGACGTCGGGGATGCCGTCCAGCCGGACGTGCTCGACCTCGATGCCGGCCTTGATCGCCATGAGGTTCCACTGCTCGATCCCGAACCCGCCGAGCAGCGTGCCGCCGTCCCAGATCGAGACCGGGGGCGCACCGTCGAACCAGCCGATCCGCAGCGGACGCTCGTCGGCGACACGGCGCAGGTCAGGTGGCAGCGGGTCGGCGGTCCGCGCGGTGTCCGGGCCCAGCAGTCCGGCGATGGCGCCCGCGGCCACCACGAGCAGCACGATGACGACAGCCACCCGTGTGGTCGACCGCATGGACGCACGCTCCTCGTCGTCGGGCCACCCCTGTCAGGTGGATCGCGTGCAGACCGTATCGCCTGACCGGCCGACGATCTGGGCAGATGTCCACGGTGATGGGAAGCTCACCGACCGTCGATGCCCGACGCGCCCCAGGAAGGATTCGAACCTCCGACACCTGGTTCCGGAAACCAGTGCTCTATCCCCTGAGCTACTGGGGCCAAGGGAGCGGTCATGCTAGCCGGTCGGCCGGGCGATCACCACACGCACCCCGGGGGCATCATGCGCCGCTCAGCCCCGCTGCATGGCGGCGAGCCCCTGGGTGAACGGGCTGGGCGCGTCGCCCCGGTCGGAGTCACCGACGGGGGTCAGCTGCGCCGGCACGCCCGCCTGCAGCTGCCGGTAGAACGTCCAGGACCCTTCCCGCAGCTGCTCGTGGACGTC
>JBFKGB010000365.1:0-3742 GCA_041633535.1 Euzebya sp.
GCGCCGACAGGACCGCGGCCCCGCGCATCGGGGTTCTGAACGCCTCGGCGCGCGCCAGGGTGGCCGCGTCCAGGTAGGACGCGGCCGCCACCGGGTCCACCGGCGGGGCCTGCGGGCGCGTCACCTCGACCAGGACCATCGCCAGGACGGCCCCACCCGCCAGCAGCCACGCCGCGAGGCGGCCCGGTCGGGTCACCGCTGCGGCGGCGGCCCCGCCGGCGGACGGGCCGTCGCGGCACCCGCGGGCCTGCGCGGCGGTGACGGCGGCGCCCAGCGCACGGGCGGCGGTGCGGCAGGTGGCGGGGGCGCGGCTCGTCGCGGAGACGGCGCCGGCGGGTCGTCCTCGCCCTGCTGGTGACCCAGGTGCAGCCGTCCGGGCGCCGGGTGGGTCTTCGGCGCCGTCCACCCCAGGTCCAGGGCCAGGTCGTCACGTGGGGTGACCCGACCCGTGCCGATGTCGTAGCGCCACGTGGCCTTCTGGATCCGGTCCTCCTGCTTGAAGCGCAGCGTGACCGTCCAGTACGGGCGGCCCTCGGGGCGCGCAGCCGACCAGGACACGGTGTCCTCGTCGGAGTCGATGTCGCGGGCCATCAGGTTGATGCGGACCGCGTCGCCGATCAGGTCCTCGGACATGCCGAAGCCCTGACGCTCCTGCCGTCCCCCGCGCACGGACGTGGCGACCTTCTGCTGCTCCGCGGCGATCGGTTGGTACCAGCGCAGCACCCAGTCCAGCGACACGCCGGCGTGGTCGGCCACCGCCTCGGGCGACCGTCCGGCCCGCAGCATCCGCTGTATCTCCGAGGGCGACAGGCGCGAGGCCGAGCCGTCAGGCCGTTCCTTGGGCTGCCCGGTGGCGATCCTGCCCAGCGACAGCAGGGCGGCCGCCGGGGACGGGCCGTCGGCCGAGGCGACGACCTGCGCCACGTCGGTCACGGTCCCGGAGGCGAGGTCGCGCAGGAGATCCAGCCTGATCGAGTCCTCCGTCAGCTCGAGCACCTCGGCGAGCGTCGCGACGATCTGGCTGTCCACGGGCACGCGGAAGCGTTCACCGGTCGTGGTGTGGGCGAGGACGAGGCTGGTGAGGTCCGCCGTGTAGCCCACGATCTCCAGGGTCTGCATCGTGGTGTCGCAGCGTAACGCGCTACGTGGCCGTTCCGTCCTCGCCGCCACCGGCGGGTGCGGTCTCGGTCACGATGCGCTCGCTGGAGCCGCACCACCGGCAGGTCACCGACTCGATGGTCTGCTCCTGCACGTCGGCCTCCTCGACCGCGCCGACACCGGACACGGCCACGTGCCAGAAGCGCGACACGCGCTCGCTCACGACGACGTCGAAGCGCGTCAGGTTCCCACAGCCCTCGCACTTGAACCGCGTCCCGGTTGCCAGGCCCACCGCGCTCGCGGCGTCGGGCGCGTCCGTGGGGGCGTTCTCGGTGCTCATCCGTTCCATCCATCCTCAGCAGGGGTACGTCAGGTGTCCACGCAGGGCGACGAGGAGGAGACCCAGGACATGGCGACCGACATCATGTGGTTCAGACGCGATCTGCGCGTCGCGGACCATCCTGCCCTGTCGGCGGCCGCTGATGCAGATCGGCTGCTGTGCGTGTTCGTCCTGGACCGGCGGATCCTGGCGGGTGACCGGATGTCGCCGGCACGCGCGATCTACCTGCGTCATGCGCTGGCCGACCTCGCCTCCTCCCTGGAGGACCGTGGCAGCCGCCTGGTCGTCCGTGAGGGGGACCCGACCACCGTCATCACCGACCTGGCACGCGAGGTCGAGGCCGACGCGGTGCACGTCTCGGAGGACCACACGCCGTTCGCCCGGACACGCGACGGCGCGGTCGAGTCCGCCCTGCAGGACGTCGGCACCGAGCTGGTCAGGCACGGCGGCGTGACGATCGCACCGCCCGGGTCGGTGCGCACGGGCTCGGGGTCGGTGTACAAGGTCTTCACGCCGTTCCACCGCTCGTGGAAGGACCGTGAGCACGGCGACCCGCTTGACGCCCCCGGGTCCCTGCCGCCCGCGCCCGACGGCATCGAGGGGCTGGCGCTGAGCGACTGCGACCTGCTGGCCGCCGACGGCCCGCCCCAGGCCTGGCCCGACGGCGGGGAGGGTCCGGCCCGACAGCGGCTGGAGCGGTGGCTCGAGGGCGCCGTCGAGGACTACGACGACCAGCGCGACGTCATGGCGGCCGACGGCACGTCGCGGCTGTCCCCCGACCTGCACATGGGCTGCCTGTCGCCTCGCGAGGTCTGGTCACGGCTGGACCGGCGTCGCACCGGCCACTCGACCTACGCCACCGAGATCGCCTGGCGGGACTTCTACCTGCACGTCATGGCGGAGTGGCCCGAGACCGCGCGGACGGCGTTCCGCCCTGAGTACCGGGACCTGCCCTGGCGCGACGACCCGGAGGGGCTGCAGGCGTGGAAGGACGGGATGACGGGCTACCCGGTCGTGGACGCCGCGATGCGGCAGCTGACCACGACCGGCTGGATGCACAACCGCGCCCGCATGATCGTGGCGTCCTTCCTGTGCAAGGACCTGCTGATCGACTGGCGCGAGGGGGAGGCCCACTTCATGCGCCACCTGGTCGACGCCGACGTGGCCAGCAACAACGGGGGGTGGCAGTGGGCGGCGGGCACCGGCACCGACGCCCAGCCGTTCTTCAGGATCTTCAACCCCGTGACCCAGGGCACCCGCTTCGACCCCGAGGGCAGCTACGTCAGGCGCTACGTGCCCGAGCTCGCGGACCTGCCGACCAGGTCCATCCACGCACCGTGGAAGCTGTCGGATGAGGACCAGCGCCGCCACGGTGTCCGGATCGGCACGGACTACCCGGCGCCGATCGTGGACCACGGCCAGGCGCGGGAGCGCGCCCTGGAGTGGTTCGAGGCGCACAAGGGCTGACGCTCAGCTGCGGTCGGCGCCCGTCTGCAGGACGCTGCGGTGCCCGGCGCGACGCAGCAGCTCGGCCGGCTCGGTGGACCCGTCCCCTGCGGTGAACCCCAGCGTCACCGACAGCTGCACCAGCGTGCCGTCGGGCAGCCGCAGGTGCGGCTCCAGGACCGCGTGGATGCGGTCGGACAGCCGCCGGACGCTTGCCTCCAGCCGCAGGTCCTCACACACCACCACGAACGTCCCGCCGGTCAGCCGGGCCACGCTGTCGGACTCGCGGGCCACCTCGCGCAGCCGCCGTGCGACCTCGACCATGACCTCGTCCCAGGCGCTGCGGCCGTGGACGTCGTGGACCTCGTCGGCGCTGTCGATGTCGACGAAGACCAGCCCGATCCGCGTGCCGCGTCGTTCGGCCCGCAGCAGCGCGACCGGTAGGAACTCCTCCAGCGCCAGGCGGTTCTGCAGGCCCGTCAGCGGGTCGGTGAGGGCGCGACGGACCCGTTCGGTCTCGGCCCGCTTGCGCGCGAGGGCGTAGCGGACGGCGTGCTGGGTGACGGCCGCCTGCAGGTGGTCGGCGTCCAGGTGCCCCTCGACACCCAGCGAGATGGCACCGAGCAGCAGGTCGTCGTGTGATGCAGGCCCCATGACGACCAGCGCGGCCGCCGGGTCGGCGATCTGGATCGCGCGCACACCGGCGACGCCGTCGCAGTCCGGCACCGACAGGTCAAGGACCGTCACGTCGAACCGTTCCACGGACAGCAGGTCCACGGCCCCGGCCACCGTGTCGACGGCGTCCACCGTCACGGCCTCCGACGCGCCGTCCATCAGCTGCGCGAACACGTCGGCCCC
>JBFKGB010000366.1:0-3741 GCA_041633535.1 Euzebya sp.
AAGATGCGGGCTGCGCTGGTGGCCAAGGTCGAGGCAGCCGAGGGCGCCAAGGGCAAGCTCGGCCAGCAGGCCTTCTCGATCCTCCCGCAGCTGGGCGCCATGCGGATGTCCGGCCGCACCCCCTCCCTCCTGCTGCAGGGTCAGGCCGCGCTGTTCGAGAAGCTGGTCTACTCCAAGGTGCGTACGGCGCTGGGCTTCTCGGACACACGCATCGCCCTGACGGGTGCAGCGCCCATGCCCGATGACCTGCTGATGTTCTTCGCCGGCCTGGGCATCGAGATCCTGAACGTCTACGGCATGACCGAGACGTGTGCGGTCACCAACGCCAACCGGCCCGGGCGGGTCCGGATCGGCTCGGTCGGCGAGCACGTCCCCGGCGTGGAGGTCGCCATCGCGCCAGACGGCGAGATCATCGCGCGTGGCCCGACCATGACCCCGCAGTACTACAAGCGCCCCGAGGCCACGGCTGAGCTGTACGACGCCGACGGCTGGCTGCACACCGGGGACCTGGGTCGCATCGAGGACGACTACCTGACGATCGTCGGCCGCAAGAAGGAGATCATCGTGACCTCCTCGGGCAAGAACATCTCGCCCCACGAGATCGAGACGGCGCTGAAGCACCACCCGCTGATCGGGCAGGTCATGGCGATCGGGGACAACCGCAACTACATCTCGGCGCTGCTGGTGCTGGACCCCGAGGCCGCCGAGTCGTGGGCCCGCAAGCACGACGTGCCGTTCACCTCGATGGCGGCGTTCAGCCAGCACCCTGACGTCCTGGCCGAGGTCGGTCGTGCCGTGGAGGCCGCCAACGCCAAGCTCGCGCGGGTCGAGCAGGTGAAGAAGTGGGAGCTCCTGCCCACCGACTGGACGGTCGAGTCCGGCGAGCTGACCCCGTCGATGAAGCTGAAGCGACATGTCGTGTCCAGCAAGTACAGCGACGTGATCGAGGGTATCTACAGCTGATGCAGGTGCGCTTCTACTTCGACCCCCTCTGTCCCTGGTGCTGGATCACCTCCCACTGGCTGCACGACGAGGTCGAGCCCAACCGTGACATCACCGTGGACTGGCGGCCGATCTCGTTGAAGGTCCGTAACGAGGGCAAGGACCTGGACCCTGGCTACGCCAAGTTCCTGCCGGTGATGGAGCGGTCCTTCGGTCTGCTCAAGGTGGTCGAGGCGCTGCGCGCCGACGGGCAGGCCGATCGCATCCACGACGTCTACATGGCCTTCGGTCGCAGGTTCCACCACGAGGACGACGGCATGACGTTCGACGTCGCCCGGGCGCTGACCGACATCGGTATCGACGCCACGTTCGCCGACGCGATGGATGACCCGCGCTGGGACGACGCGGTCCGCGCGTCGACCGCCGAGGCCGAGGCCGTCGCCGGGGACGACGTCGGCACGCCGATCATCGCCTACGAGGTGCAGGGGGAGTGGAAGGGCTACTTCGGCCCGGTCATCCCGGCCGTCCCTCGCGGCGACGCGGCCCTGCGCCTGTGGGACGGGCTGTCCGCCCTGATCGAGACCGACGGGTTCTACGAGCTGAAGCGGACCAGGACGGTGGGCACCGACATGTCGTCCGTACATCTCGACTGAACGCACTTCAGAGAAACGTCACCCCAGGGCTATGATCCGCGGAGGAGCTGCCGATGGGGTGGACGATGGACCAGGAGTCTGACCGGACTGCGCACCCCCCGGGGTCGCCCGTCACCCCCACGCACGGGCCCCGGCTCCAGGCGCTGATGGCCGCGGCACCGACCGCGACCCTGCTGGTCGATCCCGACGGGAAGGTGCTGCACGCCAACCGTCGGGCGCTGGACCTCGTCGGTGTCACCCGTCACGAGATGGCCACGCTGGCCCTGTCCAACCTGCTCACGGGATCGGACCTGACGCGGCACGAGGCGACCCTGGCACGGATGTGGGACGTCATGGACAGCCCCATCCGTCTGCGCTTCACGCTCATCAGCTCGGCCGGCGAGGCGATCCCCGTCATCCTCAACGGCACGGCGATGGAGTCCGGCGACGGGACCGCCCAGGCACTGCTGTACATCGAGGACCAGCGCACACCGCTGGCGGTCGAGGCGCAGGTCGAACGGCTGTCGCGCATGGACCCGGTCACAGGGGTGTTCAACCGCGCCACGATCACCAAGCGGCTGGGGTTCGCGCTGGTGGCCGCCGAGCCGTCCCAGCCCGTGGGGGTCGCGGTCGTCGACGTGGACCGCTTCCAGGCGGTCAACGACCGGCTGGGGCACGACGTCGGTGACGCCGTCCTCGAGACGATCGCGGCGCGGGTCGGCGCCATCGTCGGGACGAACCAGTGCGGACGGCTCGGTGCCGACGAGTTCATGGCCGTCCTCACCGGGCTGGCCACCGAGCAGGACGCGCAGGACGCCGCACAGGCGATCGCCGGCGTCATCGCCCGACCCATCATGGTCGGCGGCAACACCATCCACGTCACCGCCACGGTCGGGGTCGCCGTCGAGCCGGGCACGGGGGTGTCCGCCGCGATGCTGCTGCGGCGTGCCGTCATCGCCCTGCACCGTGCGCGCGAGACCGGTCAGGGGGTTCGGGTCGCGGACGACGCGAGCACCCTGGAGCTGGTCCGTCAGCTGGAGGTCGAGGCCGAGGTCGCCGAGATCGTGCGGACAGGTCGGCTGACGGTCGCCTTCCAGCCCATCATGTCACCGGCGGAGGGCATCGTGGGCGTCGAGGCCCTGCTGCGTCCGATCGGCAGCGGCATCGCCCCCGGCGACCTGGTGGCCGTCGCCGAGCGGACCTCGCTGATCCTCGACATCGGCATGGTCGTGGCCGAGAAGGCCATGGCGGCGATGGCGGCGCTGAACAGGGCGGCCGGTCGTCACCTCACGCTCAGCATCAACCTCTCGGCCAAGCAGCTGCACGACCGCACCACCGCCAGATCGGTGCTGGCGCTGGCGGACCGCTACGGCATCGCCCCCGGCGACCTGTGCATAGAGCTCACCGAGACCGCCGCGATGGCCCACCCAGACGCGACCATGCAGACCCTCGACCTGCTGCACCAGGCGGGCGTCAAGCTGTCCATGGACGACTTCGGCATCGGCTACTCCTCCTTCTCCTACCTGCGGGACCTGCCGGTCGACGAGGTCAAGATCGACATGAGCTTCCTGCACCAGGCCGAGAAGGACGGCAACGCCCTGAAGGTCATCCAGGGGATCATCAGCCTGTGCGCCGGCATGGGGCTCGAGACGGTCTGCGAGGGTGTCGAGCACGAGCAGCACCGCAGGATCGCGGTGGACGCGGGGTGCACCCGCTGGCAGGGGTTCATGGCCTCCGAACCGCGATCGGCGGCGGACATGGCGACGGTGCTGGCGGCCGACGCACGCGAGCAGCGGCGGTCGCGTGCGTCCGCAGCGGCGCGGGTCATCTCCGAGGGTGGTGCCGATGCGGTCGAGCCGCTGATGGCGGACCTGGGGCTGTCCGACCTGCTGGTGCTGCAGCAGGTCGGGCCCAGCAGATACGCACAGATCGGTGGTGTCGGGCAGGGACGACGCTGGGCCGGGGTCGTGGACGTCGAGCCGAACGACATCGTGGCATCACGCACCCGCAACGGTGACCCCGTCGTGGGCACCTCGGTGGACCCGGTGCGCGTGGTCGGTCCCTACTACGCACGGACCTGGGTGGTCCGGTCACGCGGCGACCTGATCGTCGTGCTCGGCAACCAGGACACGACCGTCGTGGTGGACGGCGAGGACCCCCGGCTGGC
>JBFKGB010000367.1:0-3736 GCA_041633535.1 Euzebya sp.
CCCCAGCCGGCTCCGGTCCCGGTCACGCCGCCGGTGGTGACGCCGCCGGTGGCGCCCGCCCCGACGCCGGCCCCCGTGGCGCCTCCGCGTGTCGACCCGACGACGACCCCGCAGCGGGGTGACACCGCCGCGCCGCCGCTGGTGCTCGAGACCGACACCGTCCGAGCCGTCGACCCGGCCACCAGCCCCAACGCCCGGCCGGTGGCCCGCCCGGCGACCCAGAAGCCCACGGTCGAGCAGCAGCTGGTCGAGGCGCAGCAGCGCCCGGTCGACGCAGCCCGCGTCGACGGCTGGTCGCGTGCCGTGCTGGATGCCTGGACCCGCCGACAGGCCGACCCGGCCGGGCCGCAGGGACAGGTGCTGGTCACCGACGCCGTCGCCGCCCAGCCCACCCTCGGCTGGTCCTACGAGATCCAGCCGGGCGACTCCCTGTGGACGATCAGCCAGGCCCTGTGGGGCGTGGACACCCTCACCTCCTCCCAGGTCGAGGCCACCTGGCAGCTGATCTACACCTGGAACGCCGACCGTCTGGGTGGGGACCCCGACACGATCCCCACCGGGACGGTCATCGAGATCCCCGTCGACACCCAGGGCTGAGGCGCGGATGGCCAGCACCGGCACACGCCCACCGCTGTTCGACCCCGACCCGGGAGGGTTCGACGACGACGTCGCCGAGCCCCGGTTCCCACGGCGGCCGAGCAGCGGCGGCAGAGGGAAGGACGGCAGCTCACCCAGGTGGGTCCGGCCCTTCATCCTCGGCGGGCTGGTGCTGGTCGCCCTCATCTCGCTGCTGTCCGTCCTCACCGGCGGCGAGGAGACCCCCGACCGGACGCCCACGGTGGTCACGACATCATCTGAGGTCGCGGCCGCCGACCAGGCCACCGCCCCGCCGGCGAGGACCGCGTCGACGGGCACCGACGCGGTGGTCGACACGCCGCCGACCTCGCAGCCCTCCGCTGCGGCCCCGGTCGAGGCCGCAGATGCCACCGCAGTGCCGGCAGAGCCGACGCCGGTGCTGCCGGCGTCGCCCACGCTGCAGCGTGCGACCGCGTTCGCGGTGCAGTTCGCCCACGACTACCTGAACTACGACCAGGCCAACCCCGAGGTGCGGCAGCGCGAGCTGCGCCTGTACCTGGCGCCCGGCGTCGACCCGCAGCTGGGCTGGAACGGCCAGGGCTCCCAGGTCGCCGTCCTGACGGTCCCGGTCGAGTCGCGCGAGACCGAGGACGGTGCGGCCGTGACGGTGGCCGCGCAGGTCACCGGTCGTGATGCCCCCCGCTGGGTCCACCTGGCCGTCGAGGTCGTGCGCGACGACCAGGGCCGTCTGGCGATCAGGCGTGCGCCGGCGTTCGTACCCCGCCCGCAGCCCGGCGTCCCGGCCGAGGCCCCGGCACGTGCACTCGACCAGGTGCTCAGCGACCAGCTGCAAAGCGGCATGCAGCCGCTGTTCGCCGCCTTCGCGAGCGACCCCGCCGTCGACGTCCCCGGCACGACCGCCCCCGGCGCCACGATCCGCGGGCTGGGCGGTCAGGTGTCCCTCGGCAGCGTCGGTCCGCTGCGCGTGTTCGTCGGCGACGACACCACCCGCGAGGCCCAGATCGACGTCGCCTGGCTGGACGAGGTCACGGGCGGCACCACCAGCCAGACCTACATCCTGCGGCTGTCGGCGGTCGACGGCAGCTGGCTGGTCACCGCCATCACCACCGGCTGAGCAGCGGTGCGCGGGTGCCCTGGCGCAGGCCCGCGTCCGGCGGCGCTCACCGCCATGACGCGTGCGACGGTGCAGGCTGGGGGTCGGCACACGACGTAGACCCACGACCCGCGAGTGACACATGAGCCAGGACTACGACTCCATCGACCGGACGTACGGCGAGCGGTGGGGCGGCGACCGCCCGTCGGCGGGGGACGACGACTTCGGTCCGATGATGCGCGGTCGTCACCGCCGCGTGGGCTTCGGGACTGCACTGGGTGCGGCCGTCAACTTCGCCCTGTTCGGCCTCCTCGTGCTGGCCCTGGCCCTGGGCGGACTGTCGGTCTACGCCTCCAGCCAGATCAACCGGGAGGAGGTCACGGGCCTCGGCGACGGCGTCGGGGCGCTGAACGTGCTGATCGTCGGGTCCGACAGCCGGGACGGGTTCACACCCGAGCAGCTGCTGGAGCTCGGGACCGAGACCGTCGAAGGACGACGCACCGACACGATCTTCCTGCTGAGCGTCAGCGGCGGTCGGGCGGCGATGCTGTCGTTCCCCCGCGACCTGTACGTCACCGCGTGCGACGGGCAGCAGGGCCGCATCAACGCGGCCTACGCCCGCCTGGGACCGTCCTGTCTGGTCCAGACCGTCAGCGGCCTGACCGGGATCGCCATCGACCACTACGTCGAGGTCAACCTGTTCGGCTTCGTCCAGATCGTCGACGCCGTCGGTGGTGTCCCGATCTTCCTGGAGGAGCCGCTGGTGGACGCCTTCGCCGGGGTGTCGCTGGAGGCGGGCTGCCACGTGCTCACCGGCACCGAGGCGATCGGCTTCGTCCGGTCCCGACAGGTCGACTCCGACCTGGGTCGCATCGCCCGGCAGCAGCGCTTCCTGCGCGAGCTGGCCGAGGAGGTCGTGTCGCCCTCCACGGTGGTCAACGTCCCCCGGCTGTTCCGGGTGGCCGGGTCGGCAGGGCGTTCGCTGATCGCCGACGAGGGCCTGGGGCTGATCGACCTGGCCCGGCTGGCCCGTGCCGCGCGCGGCCTGGCCGGCGCGGGGCTGGCGACCTACACCGTCCCGGCCAACGCCGCCAACATCGGCGGCGCCGCGGTCCTGGTCCCGGTGCAGGAGCAGGCCGAGCCGCTGTTCTCGACCTTCCGCGACGGCTCGGTGCTGGAGGTCCCGGCCGCGGCCGACGTCGCCGCGCTGCAGCCGGGCGACGTGCCGCTGGCGGTGCTCAACGGCACCGGCATCGAGGGCCTTGCCGCGCAGGCCGCCGACTTCCTGCAGGCCCGGGGCTTCGCGGTCACCTCGGTCGGCAACGCCCCGCCCTCGGCCACCACCGTCGTCCAGCACGCCCCCGGGCTGCAGGCCGCCGCCCAGCTGGTCGCCGACCAGATCCCGGGGGCGACGATCAGCGAGACCGAGGGCGTGGACGACGTGGTCCTGGTGATCGGCGAGGCGGCCGACTTCACCCAGCCCGCTCCCCCGCCCCCCAGCGAGGACCCGGCCGCAGCCGAGGAGGTCCCGCTGGGTGCCGCACCGGTCCCCGAGTCGTGCGGCTGACCCGGCCGGCGCCCTACAGGTAGTTGCGCGGGTTGACGGGGGTGCCGTTGGCCCGGATCTCGAAGTGCAGGTGGGTGCCGGTGCACGAGCCGGTGCAGCCCATGCCACCCAGGAACGTCCCGGTCGAGACCGACTGCCCCTCGCTGACCGACAGCGACGACAGGTGGGCGTAGGCCGTGACGAAGCCGCCGCCGTGGCTGATCAGGACCAGGTTGCCGTAGCCGCTCAGCGGGCCCGCGTGGATCACCCGACCGCCCTTGGCGGCCGAGATCGCCGTGCCGGTGCCGTTGGCGATGTCGATCCCCTCGTGCTGACGGCCCCAGCGGGGACCGAACTCGCTGGTGACGGTCCCCTGGGTCGGCCAGGAGAACCCGCCGCCGCTGGGCGCCGGCGGGGCCGCCACAGGGGCCTGTGCCACCTGGTCGTTGCCCGAGCCGCCCGACGTGGCCGGCTGACGGGCTGCAGCAGCCGCAGCCGCG
>JBFKGB010000368.1:0-3727 GCA_041633535.1 Euzebya sp.
AGCTGCAACTCCGGGTCCAGCTGACGGGCCCGGGCGAGGAACAGCTCCTCCGCCGGGGTGACCGCGCCGGTGCGGTGCGGGACCGTGCCCCCGGCGTGCTGCTGCTGGTCACGTCACGGCGTCCGGTGGGGGTCGCGGGCGAGCACCGCATGCAGCTGGGTCCCCTGGCACACCCCGGCACCGTGGCAGCGCACCGCAACGGCGCGCTCACCCCGGCCGAGGAGCTGTTCCTCGCCCGGGCGCGTCAGCTGGACCCGGAGCTGCAGCTGGACGCGGCGGGCAGGGCGGCGGTCAGCCGCATCGTGTCGGCCTGCGACGGGATCCCCCTGGCGATCGAGCTGGCCGCTGCGCGCACCGGTCTGCGGTCGGTCCACGAGGTGGCGGCCGAGCTGGCGGACGGGGATGACGACGCCGTGCCCGGCCCGTTCGCCGCGACCGCGGTCGAGGTCTCGGTGCGACGCAGCCTCGACACCCTCCCCCGGATCCCCCGCGAGGTCCTGCAGCACCTCGCGTCGGTCCGCGGTGGCGCGGACATCGCGACGACGGTGTCGATGGTCGGTCGACCGGCCGCTCAGGTCGAGACGGCGCTGCAGACCCTGCTGGACCACGGCCTGGTGCAGCGCCGGCAGGACGTGCACGGGCGCACGTGGCTGCACGTCCTGGAGGTCGTGCGCCACCAGGTGGTGCTGCAGGGTGGGTTCCGCGGGGGTGTGTCCTCTACGCTGCGGCACGGCACGATCCCACCCCGTACGACGGAGGGGCTCGTGACCGACGTCCCCTGAGCCGTTAGGACCTCGCCATGCGCCGACCTTTCCTGCTGTCCACCGTCCTGCTGCTGGTCGTCGGGCTGCTGTCACCGGCAGCCGTCGCCCAGGACCCACCAGCCGACGGGCGCTACCGGCAGGACGGTGACGTCGGGGGGTTCCTCAACATCATGCCGCCGGGTCAGGACGGGGTGCTGAACACCGCGGAGCTGCTCGCGGCGCAGGGCGGCACCTTCCCTCCCCACTTCAGCGACCAGACCCCGCTGTACGAGAACCTCGTCTACCAGGGCGGTCTCCCGGTCGAGGGGGACGCGGGTGAGCCCTTCCTCGGGGTCACCGACGGCGAGCTCGAGCAGTACTTCAAGGACGGCCAGTTCGGCACCGACGAGGAGATCGAGGAGATCGACGTCTCGTTCTGCGGTGATGTGGTCGCCTTCCGCGACTCCGAGTTCGGCGTCCCCCACGTGTACGGCGAGACGCGTGAGGCGGCGCAGTGCGCCAACGGCTACCTGACCGCCCAGGACCGCCTGTTCCTGATGGACCTGCTGCGCCACATCGGCTACGCCCGGATGAGCGAGTTCCTGGGGGCCAGCGAGGCGAACAAGGCCATGGACCGTGGTCAGCTGCTGGTCGCCGGCTACGACGAGGAGGACTACGTGCTGCAGGAGTCGCTGCTGTGCGACTCCGCTGACCCCGAGCGCGTGCTGATCTGCACCGACGGGACCGCCTACATCGAGGGCGTGAACGCCTACCTGTCCGAGGCCCAGGCCGACCCGTCGCTGCTGCCCGGCGAGTACGCCGCACTCCAGGTCGCGCCGGAGGAGTTCATCCTGCGCGACATCATCGCGACGGCCTCGTTGGTCGGCGGGATCTTCGGCAAGGGTGGCGGGGCCGAGGCGTCCAACTCGATGTTCCTGGCCGGCCTGCAGGAGCAGCACGGCCCGTCGCTGGCCCGTCAGATCTTCGACGACCTGAAGGCCGCCAACGATCCGGACGCCAGCGTGACGATCCAGGAGTCGTTCCCCTACAACAACCCGACTAACGTGGACGACGGCACCACCGCGCTGCTGGAGCCCGGGTCCTTCGTCGGCGCCTTCGCCGAGCCGACCGGTGGCAACCCCATCACCGACGCCCTGGGCGTGGGCTCCGCGACGGCCACCACCGGGTTCCGCAGCGACGGGACCGAGCGCGGCTGGCCGGCGTCGCCGGCGTCCGAGCCGGTGACCCTCGGCATCGTCGACGGGCCCTTCGGGCCGATCGACCTGCGGACCCCGCTGGGCATGTCCAACGCGATCCTGGCCACCGCCGACGTCAGCGACGCCGGGGTCCCGATCGCCGTGTTCGGTCCGCAGACCGGCTACTTCACCCCCCAGCTGCTGGTCGAGATGGACGTCCACGCCCCCGGCCTTGACGCCCGCGGCGTCGCGTTCGCGCTGACCAACATCTACGTGCAGCTGGGTCGTGGGAACGACTACGCATGGTCGGCGACGTCAGCCAGCGGTGACCTGGTCGACGAGTGGGCCATCGAGCTGTGTGACCCCGACGGTGGCGAGGTCACCATCGACTCACCCGGCTACGTCTGGGACGGCGTCTGCGCCGAGATCCCCATCCTGGAGCACGTCCAGGTCGCCAAGCCGACGGCCGGTGGCGTCCCCTCCTCACCTGCCCCCGACAACATCGTGTTCACGCTGGAGCTGGGCCGCATCCCCGAGCTGGGCGACGCGGCGGTCGTCGGGCGGGCCCTGACCACCGACGGCACGCCCGTCGCGATCGCCGAGCAGCGCTCGACGTTCAAGGACGAGCTGGCCAGCGCCATCGGGTTCAAGCGGATCAACGACCCCGACTTCATGACCGACGGCGTCGAGTCGTTCAACCGCGCGTTCGACGGCATCGACTTCACCTTCAACTGGTTCTACATCGACACCGAGGACATCGCCTACCGCCACACCTGCCTGTGCCCGGTCCGCGACCCCGACACCGACCCCGACCTGCTGACCTGGGGCGGACGTGGGCACCAGTGGACCGGTGACTTCCTGACCCCGGCCCAGCAGCCGCAGCAGGTCAACCCCGAGTCGGGCTTCTTCGCCAACTGGAACAACAAGCAGGCGCAGGACTTCCGCTCGCAGGACGACAGCTACAAGCACCACTCCACGGACCGGCGTGAGCACCTGGCCGTCCGCATGGAGGACGCGGTGGCGTCCGGGGTCCCGCTGACCCGCGGCCAGATGGTCAACATCATGGAGGACGCCGGGACGGTCGACACCAACCCGCAGGAGATCTACCCCCTGGCCCTGGAGATCATGGGGGACACGCCGCCGGCAGGCGTCGACGGTGACAGCGCATTGCTGACAGCGATGCGGTCCATCATGGCGGACTGGGTCGCTGCTGGCGGACACCGCCGGGACGTGGACGCCGACGGCGTCTACGACCATGCCGTGGCCGTGTCCATCGGCGACACCTGGCTGCGCCCCATGGTCGACGGGGTGCTCGGCGACGAGGTGCCGCTGGAGCTGTGGCCCGAGGGGGTGGAGGACCACCCCCGCCAGGGGATCGGCTCGGCCTACAACTCGGGTCGGATCAGGTTCCTGCAGAAGGACTTCTGGCAGGTGCTGGACCGCCCGATGCGGGCCGAGCGCAGCCGCACCTACTGCGGTGACGGCAGCCTCGCGACGTGCAGCGCCGTGCTGTGGCAGGCGCTGGCCGACGCGGCCGCGGTGCTGGCCACCGAGGCACCCGAGGAGCCGTCGTGCGACTTCCCCGAGGCCTACCACTTCGGGTCCACGACACCTGCGGACTGGGCGTATGACGCCGACTGCGACAACATCATCCAGGGCGCGGCCGGTGTCGTCGCCGCCCCGCCCATGCGGTGGGTCAACCGGCCGACGTTCCAGCAGGTCGTCGAGGCGGGGACCCGCTCGGGTCGGATCGCCGGACCCGACCGGGTGGCGACCGCCGCGGCGCTG
>JBFKGB010000369.1:0-3706 GCA_041633535.1 Euzebya sp.
CGCACCGCACGGACCTGCCGGATCCCACCGTGCAGGCGCCGACGGACGCCGTCGTCAGGGTCGAGGCGGCCGGCCTGTGCGGCTCGGACCTGCACACCTACGAGGGGCGGGAGGCCGCGCGCCTCGGGGTGGTGCAGGGGCACGAGGTCGTCGGCCACGTGATGGCGGTCGGCGCCGACGTGCACACCGTTCGCGAGGGGGACCGGGTCGTGGTCCCCTTCACCACCTCGTGCGGCCGCTGCGGGCCCTGCCTGCGGGGCCTGTCGGCGCGGTGCGAGGTGTCACAGCTGTTCGGCTGGGGCGACCCCGACCCGTCGGGCGCCGCGCTGGATGGCGGGCAGGCGTCCATGCTGCGGGTGCCCCACGCCGACGGGACGCTGGTCGTCGTGGGTGAGGAGCTGCCGACCGCCGATGCCCTGCTGCTGAGCGACAACCTGCCGACCGGCTGGTACGCCGCGCTGCGCGCCGGCGTCACCATCGGGGCCACGGTCGCCGTCGTCGGCCTGGGGTCCGTCGGGCTGTGCGCCGTCGTCAGCGCCCTGGCGATGGGGGCCGAGCGGGTCATCGGCATCGACCCTGTCGCGGGGCGTCGGGACCGCGCCGTGACGCTGGGCGCCGAGGTGTCCCACCCCGACCAGGCCGCCGGTGTGACCGTGGACGCCGCCGTCGAGGCGGCAGGGCCCCTGGTCGCCCAGCAGCTGGCCGCCGCGCTGGTCCGGCCGGGCGGCGCGGTGTCGATCATCGCCGTGCAGACCGCGCCGGCGTTCGGCATCAGCCCGGTCGCCGCCTACGACCGGAACCTGACCATCACCGCGGGGCGCGCCCCCGTCCGGTCCCTGCTGCCCGACATCCTGGCCAGGATCGGCGCGGGCGACCTGGTCGTCCCGGGCCAGCTGATCCTGACCCACCCCGACCGTCCGCTGTCGGAGGGGCCGGACCTCTACCGGCGGTTCGCCGACCGCGAGCCCGGCCTGGTGAAGGCGGCGTTCACGCCGCGCTGACCGGGCCATCCGCGGCGGGCCACCCACGGCTACGCATGCGTACGTCCACGGGTGGCAACGTTCATCCCCCCGGATGATGGCGGTGTGGTGCGGCTGGCGGATGCTGCGATGTGACACATCTGCCGGCACGGCCGGCCCTCTCACCCGGAGCCCCCTTGTCACGCAGCCTCACGGCCGTCGCAGCCCTCGTCCTGATCCTGACCCTCCTTCCGGTCACCGGCCATGCACCCACATCGACGGCCGACGCCGCGGCGAGCAAGACCACCATCTGCCATCGGACGCGCAGCACGACCAACCCGTACCGCCGGATCTCGGTCCCGCAGTCGAGCCTGGCCAACGCCAGCGGCCACAAGAACCACACCGGGCCGGTCTGGACGGCCGCCATGCCGAACGGAGGAAGCTGGGGGGACGTCATCCCCGACGCCACCGCCGGCGGCAGCAACGCGGTGAAGGCGAACTGGGACGCGGCCGGCCAGGCGGTCTACGCCGGGACGACCAAGGCGGGCGGCCGTGCGGCGTGCCGCTACCAGAGCGCCGCGGAGTTCGTGCAGGTCATGCGCGCAGCGGGCGTGTCCGACGCCGACATCGTCGCGGACCTGAACGGCCAGGCAGCGAACGAGGACAAGGCGCTGCTGGCCGCGCTGGGCGGCTCGTTCTCGCTGGCCAACATCGACCAGGTCGGCGTGGTGTCGGCCACGACCGACGCTGCGACTGGGGTCACCACCAGCGCGGCCACGCTGAACGGCGCCGTGCAGCTGGCCGCAGGGCAGACGGCTGCGCTGTCGTTCCGGTGGGGCACCACACCTGACCTGACGGGCCCGACCACCGTCGCGGCGGCCACCCCGGCAACCTTCACGGCGGCCAGCGGGGACCTGACCCGTCGCGCCAGCGCCACCATCACCGGGCTGGCGGCCGGCACGACCTACTACTTCGCGTTCGTGGCGACCACCGATGCAGGGACCGACACCGAGGGCACCCTCGAGGGGACGATCCGCAGCCTGCAGCCGACCGGGTCGGTCAGCCAGTCCATCACCTTCCCCCAGCCACCTGACGCACACGTCAGCAGCGGGACGGCCAGCGTCACCCCGACGGCCTCGTCGGGCCTGCCCGTCACGATCACCACCGCCACGCCGGCGGTCTGCACGACGTCGGGGACGACCGTCACGCTGCTCGCGGGCGGCACCTGCACCCTGCATGCCGACCAGGCGGGGGACGCGACCCACGCCCCCGCCGCGAGGGTGTCCCGGTCCTTCCGGGTGGACGCCCCGCAGGCCCAGACGGTCGTGCTGGACCCGCTCGCCGACCAGCTGGTGGGGTCCTCGCCCCTGGTGACGGCCTCGGCCTCCTCCGGGCTGTCGGTCGTCCTGGCGACGGTGACCCCTGCCGTCTGCTCGCTGTCGTCGTCCGCGTCGGGCAGCGCGCTGACGCTGTCGGCAGCCGGCACCTGCACCGTGACGGCCGATCAGCCGGGCGACGCCCTCCATCACCCGGCGCCACAGGTCCGGGCCAGCTTCGTCGTCAGCCGCCGCCCGCAGGTGATCGACCTGGTGACACCGGCCGACGTCACCCTTCCGGCCGACGATGTCGACGTGGAGGTGGCCGCGACGTCCCTCCTGACCGTGACCCTGACCTCCTCGACCCCGGCGACCTGCACCGTCAGCGGCCACAGGGTCAGCCCGCGGACGGCCGGCACCTGCGTGTTGCAGGCCGAGCAGGGCGGTGACGGCACCTGGCTGCCCGCGCCCGTCGTGGAGCGCAGCTTCGTCGTCAGCAGCGCGCCCGCGCCGGAGCCGACGCCCGACGTCACGCCCACGCCGACGCACACGGTCGAGCCGACGCCCGAGGTCACGCCCACGCCGACGCACACGGACGAGCCGACGCCCGAGGTCACGCCCACGCCGATGCACACGGTCGAGCCGACGTACGACCCGACGCCGCCGTCGCCCACCGCACCGGCTCCGATCGAGCCGGCCACCGTGGGCTCCCCGACACCTCAGACCCAGGTCGTCACCCCCGGTGGTGGGGGGTCTGGTGGGGGCTCTGCCGGTGGCATCGGCGGTGCGCCGGTATCGGCACCTGCGCCTGCGCCGCCCCCGCAAGCGGGTCCGACGCCCGGCGCCATGGCCCCGCCGGCCCCTCCGGGATCGCGTGATGCGGACTCGGCGACGTCGGGTGACGCGTCCGGAAGCGCTCGGGTCGTGGCTGGTCCGCTCAGCGGGACCGGCCACGGCGCCGGCGGCCTGACGGTCGCCCGCATCGACCGTCCGGTGACCGTGACCGCCGCCCCCGGCGCACAGGCTGACGCCTACTTCGCGTTGGTCACCGACCCCACCTCACCGTTCGGCGTCCTCGACGTCCGGGTCGTCGCCGTGCCGACCGTCAGCGTCATGTGGCTGGACGGCGATGTGTGGCGCAAGTTCCCCGATGCGGTCAGGACCGAGGAGGGGTGGGGTGTCACCCTCACCCCCAGCAGCACCCCGTCCAGCCGTGACACGCTCGTCATCGCGATCGGGGAGACCCCGGCTGACCGGCTGGGTGGACCCGGTCGCATCCAGACCGCGGTCCTCGTCAGCCAGGTCGCCCACCCCGCCGACGGCAGCGCCCCTGCGGCCGTGCTGGCCCGCGACGACGTCTTCGCCGACGCCCTGACCGGCGGTCCGCTGGCTGCTGCGGTGCAGGGTCCCCTGCTGCTGACCCCCACGACC
>JBFKGB010000370.1:0-3702 GCA_041633535.1 Euzebya sp.
CTTCACCGCCGACGGTCCCACCGCCGAGGGACATCCGCTGCTGGACCCGGGCGACCTCAGCGAGGACGGCACCGTCAGCCTGGCCGGGCTGTCGCTCACACCCGATGGGGCGCTGATGGCCTATGGCACCTCCGACGGCGGGTCGGACTGGATCACCTGGCACGTCCGCGACGTCGCGACCGGCACCGACACGGCCGACGTCGCGGCGTGGGGCAAGTTCAGCGGCGCCGCCTGGACCCACGACGGCCAGGGCTTCTTCTACGGCGCCTACGACCCGCCCGCGGAGGGTCAGGCGCTGGCCCAGAAGAACGTCGACCACCAGCTGCGCTACCACCGGCTGGGCACCGACACGGCGGTGACCGTCTACGCACGACCGGACGAGCCGCTGTGGGGGTTCTCGCCGCAGGTCACCGACGACGGCCGCTGGCTGGTCGTCACCGTCTGGCAGGGCACCGAGCCCCGCAGCCGGGTGTACCTGGGCGACCTGGCCGCCACCGACGACCCGACCCGGGTCGAGGTCCGGCCCTGGCTGGACGACTTCGACGCCCAGTACGGCGTCATCGGCAGCGACGGGGACACGCTGCTGGTCCAGACCGACCTGGACGCCCCCCGCGGGCGCCTGCTGGCCATCGACGCCCACGACGCCGACGCCAGGCGGGAGGTCCTTCCGGCCGGCGACGCCCTCGTGGACGTGCGGCTCGTGGGCGGTCGTCTGGTCGTGGTCCGCATGGTCGACGCCGTCCACCGCCTGACCGTGCACGAGCTGGACGGCAGCCGGGTCGCCGAGGTGCCCCTCCCCGACCTGGCCAGCGTCGGCGGGATCACCGGCCGACAGGAGGACGATGCCGCGTACCTGTCCCTCTCCTCCTTCACGGCCTCGGCCAGCATCCACCGGCTGGACGTGACCGGCGGCCCCACCCTGACCTGCATACGGCAGCCCGAGGTCAGCCTGCCCGACACCGTCACCGAGCAGGTGTTCGTCGAGTCCACCGACGGCGCGATGGTGCCGCTGTTCCTCATCCGTCCGGCGGACGCCGAGCCGGACGGGACGAACCGGACGATCCTGTACGGCTACGGCGGGTTCAACATCCCCCTCACCCCCGAGTTCCGGCTGTGGTGGACCACCTGGCTGGGGAGGGGCGGGACGGTCGCCGTCGGCTGCTTCCGCGGAGGAGGGGAGTACGGCCGCGACTGGCACGACGCCGGCCGGCTGGCCCAGAAGCCACGGACGTTCGAGGACGCCCTGGCCTGTGCCCGGTACCTGGCGGGCGAGGGGTGGTCGGACACCGGCTGGTCCCGACCGGCCAACATCGCCATCACCGGTGGCTCCAACGGCGGGCTGACGGCCGCCGCGACCATGCTGGCCGCCCCCGAGGCGTTCGGTGCCTGCGTGCCCGAGGTCGGGGTCCTGGACCTGCTGCGCTTCCACCGGTTCACCATCGGCTGGGGCTGGACCAGCGACTACGGCGACCCCGACGACGCCGAGGACTTCCCCCTCATCCACGCCATGTCCCCCTACCACACCGCGTTGCGCAGCCCGGGTGACTACCCGGCGACGCTCATCACGACGGCGGATCGCGACGACCGGGTCGTGCCCGCCCACTCCTTCAAGTTCACCGCCGCGCTGCAGGCCGCCCAGACCGGTCCGGCGCCGGTCCTGGCCCGCATCGACACGCGGGCCGGGCACGGGGCGGGCACCCCCACCTCCAAGCTGATCGACGCCCGGGCTGATGTGATGGCGTTCCTCGAGCAGGTGCTGCCCGGCGCCGGACAGGAGTCCTGACATGGCACGCATGACCGCACGCGAACGGCGCGACCAGCTGGTCGGCGTCGCCAAGGCGGTGTTCGCCGAGCTGGGCTACGACGGCGCCAGCGTCGAGGAGATCGCCGCCCGTGCCGGCGTGTCCAAGCCGGTGGTGTACGAGCACTTCGGCGGCAAGGAGGGCATCTACGCCGTCGTGGTCGACCGCGAGTCGACCCGCCTGCTGGACAAGATCACCGCCTACATCCACGGCGAGGCGGGCGGGCGGCAGATGGTCCACGCCTCGGCCCTGGCGTTCCTGCACTACATCGAGGAGGACCCCGACGGCTTCCGCGTGCTGACGCGCGACTCGCCGTCCGCGGCCACGACCGCGGGCATCGCCGGGCTGCTGTCCGACATCGCCGACAAGGCCGCGGGGGTGCTGACGCAGTTCTTCGTCCGGTCCGGGCTGGACCCGCAGACCGCCCCGCTGTACGCCGGCGCCCTGGTGGGGATGGTCGCCTACGTCGGCTCGTGGTGGGCGACCGAGCGGACGCCGGATGCCGAGGAGGTGGCCGCCCACATCACCGCGCTGGCCTACTACGGCCTGAAGGACCTGCCGGCGAACCCGGCGGGGTCGCTGGGGACCAGCACCTGACGACCTCGTCGTCCGCGGTCGGCGGCTGGGCGCGGCCGGGGACCAGGCAGACGCCGTCGTCGACCGCGATGGGGTAGCTGCTGGTCATGACCCCGTCGGGCTGCTCGACCAGCGTCGGCGTCCCAACCTGCAGCGGGCCCTGCACCGGCCCGTCGGCCAACGGCAGGTCCAGGGCCAGCAGCGTGGAGTCCGCGCCGAACGACCGGAACCAGACCGTCGGTCCGCCGGTCCACGAGCCCTGCAGCAGCGTGCCGGCCGGCACCGCGTCGCCCAGGCGCAGCGGCACCGCGACCCAGCGGTCGACGCCGACGTCGTAGCGGCTCAGCAGCGCCGCGCCCCCGACGTCGGTGTCCAGCGCCACCAGCTGGCGGGCCGGTGCCCCCGGCGGGCCGCCCTGGCCGGCCACGTCGCCGACGAGCACCGCCGAGGTGCCCAGCAGGTCCGGCGGCGGTGCGGTCAGCGAGGTCCACCCGTCGTCGTCCAGCCGCAGCAGCGCGGGGCGTGGTGCCCCCGGCGTGCCGGCCGATCCGCGTCGCAGCCCGAGCAGCAGCAGCCCGTCGGGGCCGGCGGCGACCTGCAGCGCCTCGACGTCGGCGGGCGGGTCGGCCTGGACCGTCCACGTGCCCGACGTGACGTCGAGTACTGCGACCTGCTGCCCCGGTTGCCCGTCGACCACGCCGACCACGACGGCGGCGTCCCCCATCGGCGCGAGGGCGTCCAGGCGGTCGACGGGCGGGGCGTCGACGGCAACCCACCGCCGGTCAGGGGGAGGGGTGGGCCCGGGCGTCGATGACGGTGCGGCCTCGGGGGTCGGGGCCGCAGCCTCGGCCGTCGCGGCCGTCGCGGCCGTCGCTGCGGTGGCGAGGCGCCACACGACCGGTCCGTCCTCGGTCAGCTCGACGACCAGCAGGCCCGCGTCGGTCGCCACGGCAGTCCGCGGGGTGCCGGCCCCGCCGGGGAAGTCGGGCAGCGTCCCCCAGACGCCCTCCCCAGGGTTCAGCACGGCGACCGCCCGCCCGCGGAGCACCACGATGCCGGAGTCGGTCAGACGGGCCACCACCGGCCGTCCGACCGCGCCGGCGGCCGCGGGTCCCTCCACCAGCACCTCGGGGAGCGGCAGCGTGCGCCAGGTGCCGGACCGGACCGGCAGCGCGACGGCAGGCCCGGCGGTGGCGGTGGGAGACGGGGTGGTCGTCGCCTCGACCACGGTCAGGTCGTCCTCGCTCGGTGCCCCGCCGTCGGCCAGCCCGCGGGCGGCCAGCAGCGCGGCAACGACCACCACGAGGCCCAGCAGCACCCGGCC
>JBFKGB010000371.1:0-3690 GCA_041633535.1 Euzebya sp.
GGCTCGGCCCCGGCCAGCACCACGGCGGCGCTGTCTGCCGCTGCGGTCAGGTGGTGCTCCTCCAGGTCCTCCATCCAGCGGTCGGGTCCGCCCAGGACCACGACAGCCCCGTGGGCCCACACCATCGCCGCGTCGGCGGCGTAGTAGGGGCCGACGACGCGGGTGGGGAACGGCTGACGCACCCGGACCACCTGTCCCTCGGTGGCCGCGACCAGGCGGGGTTCGTCCCGCTCCTCAACCGCCACCGTCCCCGCCCACTGACGGCCGGCCCCCGTGCCACCGACCAGCAGGTGGGACCTGCCGTGGGTGTGGTGCAGGACCAGCAGGTCGGTGGCGCCGACACCAGTCGCGATCCTGTCGAGCGCGGCGTCGAGGTCCGGCGGCCCGTCCGGTGTGTCGATGTCCTGATGGGTGCTCACGGTGCCCCTGTCGTGTCGGCTGCCCCAGCGATCGGCACCTGTTGCGGGTGGCGGTCACGGGTAGAGTGTGGACTGTTATGAGCGACACCACCACCGCCGCCCCGTCCACAGACGCAGACCCGGCCCCCGAGGGCCCGGTCATGCTGACCGATTCGGCCGCTCAGAAGGTGCAGGAGCTGATCGGTCGCGAGGAGGACGCCAGCGCCATCGCCCTCCGCATCGCCGTCCAGCCGGGCGGGTGCGCAGGCATGCGCTACGCGCTCTACTTCGACGACCGCCAGCTCGACAGCGACGTGTTCGCCGAGGTGAAGGGCGTTCCGGTCCGCGTCGACAAGATGTCCAGCCCCTACCTGCGTGGCACGACCATCGACTGGGTCGACAGCCTGCAGGGTGCCGGGTTCTCGATCGACAACCCCAACGCGCAGTCCTCCTGCGCCTGCGGCGACAGCTTCCAGTAGCACCGCTGCGCGAGGTGTCCCGAGGGACGACGGCCTGACGGCTGTCGTCCCTTCGTCATGTCCGGGCGCGATCCTGCTGGACGGGCCCTGCTCAGACGGACCGGCGGACCCGGTAGCTGGTGCAGCCGTCCAGCTGCACGGTCTCGACCAGGGTCTGCCCGCGCATCCGGCACCAGGCGGGGATGTCGGCCAGGGCGCCCGGGTCGTCGGCCAGCACCACGACCTCGTGGCCCAGCGGCACCGCTGCCATCGCCTTGGCCAGGTCGATCACCGGCAGGGGACAGGGTCGACCACGCGCGTCGATCTCGGTGAGGGCGTCCACGCGGTCAGGGTAGCCCCCCGGACACCGCTCGGGCCCGACGGTCACCGCGACCGTCGGGCCCGAGGTGGGCGGTGGTCTGTCGGTCAGCTTTCCTGGACCACGGGCAGGGTGACCGTGACGTCGGTCATGCCGATCGCGCCGGGGGTCCTCGAGCCGTGCCCGAAGAACATGTCGGATGTCCCGCTGATGGTCAGGAACAGCTTCTCGCCTGGCTCCAGCTCGGCGGCGACGCCCGGGAGCTCCATGCTGAAGGGAGCGCCCAGGGTCGCCCCACCGGTCGCACGGATCGGCATCACGTTGTTCTGGATGACGACCGCGTTGGTGGGCGAGGTGCCGACCGACAGGGCCAGGAAGGCCCGCGCGTCCGCGCCGACGGCGTAGACGTTGCCGCTGATGGTCGGCACGCCGCCGATCGTGATGCCGGCGGTGTCGGCGATCTCGATGCTGAGCGGTGCGCCGGCGGTCGACACCGTGCCGGTGGCGCTGCCCAGCGTGCCGCTGGGGTCGAGGGTCGCCAGCGCATGGTCCTCCTCGACCACGTCGGACTCCTGCAGGCGCAGGCAGTCGCCGTCCACCGTCGTGTAGAGCAGGGGGTCGCCCAGCACCCGGGTGTCCTGGCCCGAGAACACCGCGTCGAAGAAGGCGATCTCGGTGGTCGTGTAGTTGCTGACGCAGGCGTCGCTGCCGGATGCCGACCCCACCGGGTAGACGTTGGGCAGGGCGTGGCCGCCGTTGTAGCCGACCAGGGTCGAGCCCGCGCGCGCCTCGTCGGTGAGGGTGAGGGTCCAGTTGTCCCACGCCTCGTTGAAGTTGAACAGGTTGTCGCTGAACCCCTG
Source organism: Euzebya sp. (assembly GCA_041633535.1). GTDB lineage: Bacteria > Actinomycetota > Nitriliruptoria > Euzebyales > Euzebyaceae > Euzebya. The sequence goes on from JBFKGB010000371.1 coordinate 2,036, forward strand.
ACGCATCATCACGGGGATGTCCAGCTGGATGTCCTGACCCACGTGGAAGGACGGCCCGTGGCTGGCGAACTCCGACTTCAGGTCGACCACCAGCGGGACCGAGCCGTCGGGGTAGTTGCCGGTCGCGGCACCGTAGAGGTAGCCCTCGGTCACGTAGGGCGCGACGCTCGAGGACCCGACCGCGTACAGCAGGGTCAGCCAGGCGGTGCGGGGCACGTCGGCGGGGGCCAGCGCGGTGTTCAGGTTGTGCCAGGTGATCTGCGGCGACAGGGCGTCCATGCGGGTGTAGCCCCTGGTCCGCAGCTCGTTGAGGGCCACCAGGAACTGGTAGCCGCCGCCGTAGGAGCCACCGATGGCGCCGAGCAGCGGGTCCTCGATCGTCATCGTGGTGCCGTCGAGGGTGGTGACCTCCCGCTCCTCGGTGGCGACCCAGTCCAGGGTCTGGATGTGGTCCAGCACCGCGATGTAGTCCTGACCCTCCAGCTCGGGGTCCATCACGGTGACCTCGCCGCCGGAGTTGCCGAACCCGCGGGGGGTGATGGACACGACGCCGTAGCCGGCCTTCAGGTAGGGGCCGAAGGCGCCATTGCTGGAGGTCTTGCTGCCGCCCCAGCCGGGTCCCTGCAGCAGGATCGGCACGGGGTTGGCCGCCGATGCGGTACCCGGCCGGTAGATCTCGATGTCGATCTTCGCCCCGTCGGCGGGGCTGGTGACCATGGCCGAGGAGTGGCTGTCGGCCGGCGCCTCCTGTGCGGTGACCGCACCCGGTGCGACCAGGCTCAGGGCGATGGCGGTGGCGGACAGGACTGATGCGACGCGCAGACGCATGGGGGACCCTCGGTTCGGCTCGGGACGGACGTGACGTCCGGTTGTGGACTGCCCCTGTAGTTCGCCCTCGCCTGCTCGGCCTCCTGCACGTCCTGCCCTGTCCCTCCTGTCCGGTCGGTCCCCCTCACATCCCGACGCGCTCGCGCTGCTCGGCGACGACCCTGGCCAGGGTCTGCACGAAGGCGTCGGCGTCGGCCAGCGTCACCCGGTGGTCCACGCTGATCCGCACGTGGCCGTGCGTCACCGCGCCCATGGCGACCAGGACGTGGGAGGGCTCCCCGCTGGTCGTGGCGCAGGAGGACCCGCTGTGGACCGCCCAGCCCTCCGCGTCCAGCGCGCTCAGCAGCGCCTGTCCCTCCACGTACAGGGCGCTGAGCGCCACGATGTGGGGCGCCGAGCCCTCGGTCGGGCCGTGGACCTGGACGTCGGGGACCGCCTGGGGGATCCGGTCACGCAGCCGACGACGGACCGCGTCGGCGGCGGCCACCCGTTGCGCGGCCTCGCCGTTGCGGCTGCGGGGGCGCAGCGTCGCCAGCGTCTCGGCCATCGCCGCGATCCCCGGCAGGTTCTGCATGCCCGCCCGGCGTCGGCGCTCACGCTCGTCACCGGTCGTGACGGCCTGCAGCCGCGCGCGGGGACCCGTCAGCAGGGCGCCCAGGCCACGGCCGCCGCCGAACTTCGCCGCGCTCAGCGAGATGTAGTCCACGTCGAGGTCGGCCAGGTGGACTGGCAGGCGACCGACGGTCTGGCAGGCGTCCACGTGCACCAGCGCGTCGGCCTGACGGCACAGCCGCACCACGGCGTCCAGCGGCTGCAGGGTCCCCACC
>JBFKGB010000372.1:0-3673 GCA_041633535.1 Euzebya sp.
GCGCTGGAACAGCTCCTCGTCGCGCGTGACCATGCCCCCGCCGACGACGTCGGAGTGCCCGCCCAGGTACTTGGTGGTGGAGTGCACGACCACGTCGGCACCCAGCGTCAGCGGCTGCTGCAGGTAGGGCGTGGCGAAGGTGTTGTCGACGACGACCGTTGCGCCCCGCTCGTGGGCGAAGGCGGCCAGCCGCTCGATGTCGAACACGTTCAGCATCGGGTTGGTCGGCGTCTCGATCCACAGCAGCTGGGTCTCGGGTCGCCAGGCGGCCTCGACGGCGTCCAGGTCGGCCAGGTCGACAGGGTCGAAGGCCAGCCCCCACGGCTCGTGGACGTGCTTGAACTGGCGGTAGGTGCCGCCGTAGACGTCGGGGGCGATCAGGGCGTGGGCACCGGGACGCAGCGTCCGGACGACGGCGTCCTGGGCAGCCGAGCCGCTGGCGAAGGCCAGACCGAAGCGGCCCTCCTCCAGCGAGGCGAGGGACTCCTCCAGCGCGTCGCGGGTCGGGTTGCCGGACCGGGCGTAGTCCCAGCCCAGGTCCTGCCCGACGGCGGGCTGGGCGAAGGTCGAGGTCTGGAAGACCGGCACGGCCACGGCGCCGGTCCGCGGCTCGGGCTCCTGGCCGGCGTGGATCGCACGGGTGGCGAAGCCGCTGTCGGCCCAGCGGTCCAGGGATGAGTCAGCCATCAGGCGTCCTTGCTGGTCGTCATGAAGTCCAGGATGTCGGCGCGGGTCAGCACGCCGACCGGCTTGGGGCCCTCGCACACCAGCACCGCCGAGGCGCGCTTGGTGAGCAGGCCCATCGCGACGTCCACCGTGTCACGGGCGTCCACGACCGGCAGCGCCTCGTCCATCACGTCGGCCACCGTCCGGTCCAGGATGTCGGGGTCGTGGAACACGCGGTCCAGCAGGCCGCGCTCGCGGATCGACCCCAGCAGGGCGGCCTGGTCGGCGAAGCCGCCGCCGACGTTGGCGGAGCTGCCGCCGTCGGGCAGGGCGACGACCGGCATCTGGCTGACCCCGAAGGAGGACAGCGTGGCGATGGCCTCGCGCACCGACTCGTCGGGGTGGACGTGCACGATCGGGGGCAGCTGGCTGGCGCCGGCCTTGACGGCCAGCACGTCGGCGAGGGGCGCGGCGGCGTTGGGCCGCAGGAACCCGTGGTCACGCATCCAGTCGTCGTTGTAGATCTTGGAGAGGTAGTTGCGGCCGCTGTCGGGCAGCAGCGTGACGATCACGGCGTCCGCGGGGTAGTCCTTGGCGATCTCCAGCGCCGCGTACGCCGCGGTCCCGCAGGAGCCTCCGACCAGGATCCCCTCCTCGCGGGTCAGCCGGCGGGCGGTCAGGAAGGCATCGCGGTCGCTGACCTTGACCCAGCGGTCGACGATGTCGCGGTCGAACGTGCCGGGCCAGAAGTCCTCACCGACCCCCTCCGTCAGGTAGGAGTGCATCCGGTCGGGCTGGGTGTAGATCGACCCCTCGGGGTCGGCCCCGACGATGACGATGTCGGGGTTGCGCTCCTTCAGGTACCGCCCGGTGCCGCTGATCGTCCCGCCGGTGCCGACGCCGGCGACGAACACGTCGATGCGACCGTCGGTCTGCGCCCAGATCTCGGGGCCCGTGGACTCGTAGTGGGCCTGCGGGTTGGACGGGTTGAAGTACTGCCCGGGCTTGAAGGCGCCGGGGGTCTCCTCGACCAGCCGGTCAGAGGTCTTGTAGTAGCTGCGCGGGTCCTCGGGGTCGACGTCGGTGGGGCAGACCACGACCTCGGCCCCGTAGGCGCGCAGCAGGTTGATCTTCTCGCTGCTCATCTTGTCGGGCATGACGAAGATGCAGCGGTAGCCCTTCTGCGCGGCCGCGATGGCCAGTCCGGCGCCGGTGTTGCCGCTGGTCGGCTCGACGATCGTGCCGCCGGGCTTCAGCAGGCCGTCCCGCTCGGCAGCCTCGATCATCGCCATGCCGATGCGGTCCTTCACCGACCCGCCGGGGTTGAGGTACTCGACCTTCGCCAGGATCGTCGGCGCGACGCCGGCGGAGAAGCGTGACAGCCTCACCAGCGGCGTGTTGCCCACGACGTCCATCAACGAGTCAACTACGTCCATCTCAGCCCTCATCTGTCGACCGTCGGCGACGCGCCGTTGCGTCGCCCGACCACGGCATGGTGGAGGGTAGTCCGGTCATGGGGGTGGGGCATGGTCGGTGGCGGATATCGTTCGGTGCGTGACTGACGACCAGCTTGAGATGCGCCCGTTCACCGCCGAGGAGATGGATCAGGCCCACGCGTTGATCAGCCTCGCCTTCGGCGGGGCAGGCGACCCCGAGGACCGGGACGCCGAGGCGTCGGTGTTCGAGTTCGACCGGTCGCTCGCGATGTTCGACGGCGGGCGGATGGTGTCCACGATGGGCACCTACACCTTCGACACCACCGTCCCGGGCGGGTCGATGCCCATGGGAGGCACGACCTGGGTGACCGTCAGCCCCACCCACCGGCGGCGCGGGATCCTGCGACGGATGATGACCCGCCACCTGGCCGACATCCTCGAGCGGGGTGAGCCCCTGGCCGGCCTGTGGGCCAGCGAGCCCGCCATCTACGGGCGGTTCGGCTACGGCCACGCCATCGAGCAGCAGCGGGCCGTGATCAGCACCGAGGGCGATGTCCGCTGGCGCCCTACCGCGCCCCCCGCGGCGCCCGTCCGCCTGATCGGCCTGGACGAGGCACCGCCGCTGATCGGGCCGATCTACGAGGCGGCTCGTCGTCGACGCGCCGGGTCGCACGGCCGCACCCAGCAGTGGTGGGACTTCAGCCTGCTCAGCACCCGGCGCTCGGCGATGGCCGGCATGCGCACCAAGTACTGCGCCGTCGCCGAGGTCGACGGGACGCCCGCCGCCTACGCCGTGTACGGCCTGCGTGGCGACTTCGGGAACGACGGCCGCCCCGCCGGTTCGATGCACGTGTTCGAGACCGTCGGGGTCGACCCGGCGGCCGAGGCGGCGATGTGGCGGTTCCTGCTGGCCCACGACCTGGTGACGACGGTCACCGCGCCCCACCAGCCCTACGACAGCGTGCTGCCGCTGCTGCTGGCCGACTCGCGTCGGGTGGTGCGCAAGCCCGGCGACGCGCTGCACGTCCGCGTCATGGACGTCCCCGCCGCCCTGCAGGGCCGGGGCTACCTGGCCTCGGCGGGCTTCACCGTCGAGATCGTCGACGACATGGTCGAGGCGAACGACGGGACCTGGCAGGTCGAGGTCGCCCCGGAGGGCGCCCTGGTGACCCCCAGCAGCACCACGACACCCGACGTGCGGATGCCGGTGGAGACCCTCGGCGCCATGTTCATGGGCGATGTCCCGCTGGGCCGTCTGGTCGCCGCCGGCATGGCCGAGGCCGGCGACACCCGCCTGGTCCACGAGGTCGACGTCGCCTTCGCCTCGATCGAGAAGGGCTGGGTCCCCGAGATCTGGTAGCCGGGGCGCCCCTCCCCCTGCCAGGCGTGGGCAGCGGTTCCCCCATCCCCGTGCGAGTGACCACGCCGCTGTGGCTGGTGTGGCACGTGTGCTGCGGCGTGGCAGGAGATGCCCACGGCGGGGGCCGAGAGGTCTGGCGTGGATGCTCCTATAGGTGTCAAGCGGTGGCGAGGTCGGTCTTCAGGGCGTGGAAGATCTGTCGTGCGATGTA
>JBFKGB010000373.1:0-3656 GCA_041633535.1 Euzebya sp.
CACCAGGCGGTCAGCGCGGGGTCGGCCACGCCGTGGGCGGCGTCCACCAGCTGGCCGCAGGCCAGCAGCAGCGAACGCCGCTCCTCGGCGTCGGCGGCGGCGTGGGCCCGCCGGATCGTGTCGGCGGCGGCGTCCCACCCCTCACCCTCTGGCGGCACCGGCAGCTGCAGGACCTGCCGGGCGCTCAGCTTCAGCGCCCCCCGGGTGCGCGCGGCGCCGGCATGGCGGCGGGCCGCGACGGCGGTGGCCACCGGGCTGGTCAGGGCAGCGGCCACGTGCCACGGCCGGTCGGTGCGAAGCGTGATCGCCGGGGTGCTGGGCAGCAGGCCACCGTCGGCGTCGACCAGCGCCTCCAGCACCTTCGTCTGGGTCGCGACCAGCACCTTGGGCCCCAGCCGGCGGTCCAGGAAGTCCTGCGGCAGCCCGACGGCGACCGGCCGACGCCAGCGACGCTTGGCGAACCGGACCTCGGCCCGGCCCCAGCGCAGGTGTGCGGGGTCGATCAGCCCGACCGGCACGATCGGTGTCCCCTGCTCCTCGTCGGTCTGCTCGTGGACGTGGTCGGCCAGCAGGTAGTAGGCCTCGCGGAAGTCCGCCGTGGCGGTCGCCAGGTCCCCGACGGTCCGGCTCGGGGCCACCGTGACGTCGGGCACCTCCCCGGCCAGCAGGTGGGCCCAGGACTGCCCGGTCCCCGGTGGCCGACCGGTGGTGCGACGCAGCCGGATCGCACAGGTGGGGGTGCCCGGGAAGACGCGGCGCGTGTCCCGCCACACCACCTCGACCGTGCAGCGCTGCCCCACGGCCTCACGCACCGCAGCGGCGTCGCCGGCTGCGAGGAGCGCCTCGGGGACGACCAGCACGGCAACCCCTCCCTCGGCCAGCAGGTCACGGGCGGTGCGCAGCACGAACAGCGCGGCCTCGTCGACGTAGCGGGTCGCCAGCGCCCCGAACCGGTCGGTCAGCTCGCGTCGGCGCGCAGCGGGGCGGGCGGTCGAGCGGGCCAGCTGCGACAGGAAGGGCGGGTTCCCCACGACCAGGTCGAAGCGGCCCGGGGAGGGGTCGGTCAGGCCGTCGGTGACCCGCACCCCGGTGTCGTCGGCGCCCGTCAGCTGCAGCGCCGCACGGGTCGTCTCGACCGCGACCGGGTCGATGTCCATGCCGTGCAGCCTGGCCGACGGGAAGCGCTCGTGCGCAGCGATGAGGAAGGCGCCGCCGCCGCAGGAAGGGTCCATCACGGTGCGCGGCGCGGTCGTGCCGGCCATGGACACGAGCTCGCGCGCAACCGCGGTCGGGGTGAACCACGCACCCAGCGAGCTGCGGACCGCGCTGTCGTGCAGCACCTCGCGGGCCTGTCCCAGCAGCCAGGGCGAGGCGTCCACGGGCACGTCGACCCCGTCGGCCGGGGTGTCCCAGCCCTGCGGTGGCAGGTACGTGGCCCCGGTGGTCCGCGCGACGCCGTCGGCCACCGCGCGCAGGACCGCACGGGGCGCGGCCGCCACGTCGGGCAGTCCGCGCAGGAACGCGGCCTCGCTAGTGGGCCGGCTCACCCCCGGTGCGCCAGCACCACGGTGTCCAGGGCGGTGGCGGACGTGCCGTCGTCCAGCGGGACGGTGCGGCGGGCAACCTCGCCCACGTCGATGGTGAGGGGGGAGAGGGCGGCCAGCGTCTCGTCGAGGTCGTAGCACACCTCCGCCGACGGGGGGCCACCGTGGCCGTGCTCGACGTTGGCGGCGTCGTGGGCCACCACCAGCAGCGAGCCGCCGGGTGCCACCCACGAGGCGGCGCGCTGCAGCACCTTGCGACGTTGCGGTCCGGGCAGCTGCAGGTAGGACAGGACCACCAGGTCCACGGGTGTGACGGGCTCCCAGACCAGCGCGTCGGCGGTGACGAAGTCCACGTCCACACCGTGGTCCTCAGCCAGCCGTCGGCCCTTGTCCGCAGCGACGGCGGAGAAGTCGACCGCCGTGACCGTCCAGCCCCGCCGGGCCAGCCACACGGCGTTGCGTCCCTCGCCACCGCCCAGGTCCACGGCGGTGCCGGCGGGCAGCGGGGACAGGTGCTGCTCGACGAACCCGTTCACCGAGTCGGTCCACACGTAGTCCCTCGTGGCGTACCGCTGGTCCCAGTCGTGTGCGTCCACGGTCCCTCCTCTGTGTCGGCTGCAGGTCCCCGAGTATCCACCCCGGGCGGCCGGTGTGGTGCGGCACGCATGGTCCGGCCGAGGCGGTGCGGTCGACTGCGCGGTTCGCATCTATCCGCTACCCACCACTCCAGCACCGTGGGTCCACTGCTGTGAACCCTGGCCCCCCACCGGTTCGGCGCCACCACGTAAAGACGGGCAAGTCGTTTGCGCGCTCACGTACGAGACACGGCCCTGGACCGGTGGAGTCCCGGATCAGTGACGACGATGTCGCACCCGTGGGCGATGATCCGGTCGATGGACTACGACGTGGAGGGTGTGACCGACGGCCGCGTGCAGGGCAAGCACCTGTTCCGCGTCCGCGAGTCCCTGGTCGGTGGGTTCTACGCCGCCAGCGCGGGCCGGCACCCGGCTGCGGTCAAGCTGGACCTGGTGCTGCGGGGAATCGCCCTGCTGCCGCAGCACCGCGGCAGGCGGGCCGAGGCAGGCGTCGTCCCCCTGGGTGGCCTGCCCACATGGCGGCTCGCGCCCCTGATCCAGCCCCCGTCCCCGGACGCCGGCCGCCCCGAGGACACGGTGGTCGCGGCCCGGCGCGAGCACGTCCGCCGGCAGCTGCGCATGCTCGAGGGGGCGCGGCTGCTGCGCGTGGACAGCCGACCGGGACGGGCGCCGACGCTGGTGGTCCTCAGCGACACCGGCGATGGGTCGGCGCTGGACGACCCGGCGGGTCGCAACGGCGACCGGTACGTGACCGTGCCCGGTGCCGTCATCGCATCGGGCATGCTGGCCGGCTTCGACGGCGCCCGTCTGGTCGCGTTCCTTGCCGCTCTGGTGGCCGAGGCGCACGACCCGCGCAACGTCGACGTCGATGCGGGTGACGGCAGCTGGTTCCGCACGCCCGAGTGGTTCGCGACCCGCTACGGACGTCGTGAGCAGACGTTCCCGTTCGCGACCTCGACGCTGAAGCGCGGGCTGGTCGCGCTGCGCCAGGACGGCCTGGTCGAGCGCACCATCACCCGCACCGACCCGATGACCGGCGCCAGGCTGACCAGCGACCGGGCGCTGTACACCAACCGCTTCGGGACGTTCGCCCACGCGCGGCACCAGCTGTCCCGCGCGACCGTCGAGGACGTGCTGCACCCACGACGGCGACGGGGCTGACCCGCCTGGCAGATGTCCCGTGACGCCGAGCAGTCCTGTCTCGGATGTGCCGGTCCTCGGGTGGTTGGCAGCGGGGCGGGACGGACCTGCGGTATGTCCCGAGACGCTCATGGCCCAGCGGGACTGCTGAGACGGCTGAGACCACGGACCTTGGTGGTGAAGGCCAACGATGGGATCAGCCGGTCTCGTATGTCGAAGACGTTCCAGCGCCGTCGTCTTGCGCCAGTTGTGCGGAGACGGCGGTCCGGGGGCCCCGTTGCCCCGTCGTCTTGCGCCAGTTGTGCGGAGACGGCGGTCCGGGAGCCCCGCTGCGCCGTCGTCTTGCGCCAGTTGTCGGGAGGCGGCGGTCGGGGAG
>JBFKGB010000374.1:0-3651 GCA_041633535.1 Euzebya sp.
GACGGGCTGATCGACCCGGCCTCCGTCGACACCGCGATCACGCCGCGGACGCGGCTGGTGACCTTCCCGCTGGCGTCCAACGCCCTGGGGACGGTCGTCGACCCCGCCCCGATCGTCGCCGCGGCCCGGGCGGTCGGCGCGCTGACGGTCGTGGACGCCGTCCACGGCGCGCCCCACCTGCCCGTCGACCGGCGGTCGATGGACGTCGACGTGGTGTTCTGCTCGCCCTACAAGTTCTTCGGCCCCCACGCGGGGATCATGGCCGCCGACCCCGAGCTGCTGGCCCGCATCGCCCCGGACAAGGTCCGTCCCAGCCCCGACACCGGTCCGGAGCGCTGGCAGACCGGTACCGCCAGCTTCGAGACGATCGCCGGGTCGGCGGCCGCCGCGACCTACCTGCTGGAGGAGGTGACCCTGCCGCAGATCGTCGCCCACGAGCGGGGGATCGCCGAAGCGTTCCTGACGGGGCTGACCGAGCGGCCCGCCTGGACGCTGCACGGGCCGGCCACCGTCGACGGGCGTACACCGACCTTCGCCCTGACCCACGCCTCCGTCGACCCGCAGACGGTCGCCAAGGTCTTCGCGGACCACGACGTCAACGTCTACGCCGGCCACTACTACGCCATCGAGCCGATGGCGCGGCTGGGTCTGCTGGACCGTGGCGGTGCGGTCCGGATCGGCTTCGTGCACTACCACGGCCGTGCCGACGTCCAGCAGGTGCTGGCCGCGATGGACGCCGTTGCCTGACCTGCGACGTCTGCTGCCCGCCGTGCTGCGCGGGCGGTCCGGCCCTGCGCTGCCGGAGGAGCCGCGCGGCGCCGGCGAGCCGCGCGAGGTCCGTCACACCGAGACGCCGCACCCCGCCGGCGCAGCGCTGGGGCTGCTGGCCGTCCCCGTGGAGGGGCTCGACGGGCACGGCCGGCTGGTGCACCTCTCCACCGACGGTCCCGGCCTGCTGCGTCCCGGTGACCGGTCCGACCCGACCGGTCACCCGCTGCACGGCGTCGCGCAGATCACGGTCCTGCTGCAGGGGTCGCTTGAGCACCGCGACAGCCTGGGTGGCCGAGGGCTGCTGCAGGCGCCAGCCGTCCACCTGGTCTCGGGTGGCGCGGGTGTCGTGTCCGAGATCGGGGAGTCGCGCGACCTGCGTCGTGACGGTGGCCAGGTCGAGATGGTGCGGCTGCGGCTGCTGCAGCCGGGCACCCCCGTCGTGCCGACCACCCGTGTGGGTCAGGACCTGCCCGTCCGTGCGCAGGGGCGGTCGCGGGTCACCCGTTGGGTGGGCGTCGACGGCGCCGTCCACGACCCCGGTGGTGCGGCCGTCACCCACCTGCAGGTGGCGGCCGGCGCGACGCTGGACCTGGCCGTCCCCGACCGGCACCCCGCGCTGCTGCTGGTCCGTCGCGGCGCGGCGCTGATCGGCGACGACCTGACCGAGGTGCAGGGGCCCGCCACCGTCGTCCTGACCGACCACGGCACCCGTCTGACCATCGCGACGCGGCTGACGGAGGACGCGGGCGCCGACGTCGTCCTGATCACCACCGAGCGGCTGCCCGAGGGCATGGTGCACCGGGACGGGCTGGTCGCGGCCATGGACGAGGAGACCCTGGCGACGACGCTGGAGGCGGCCCGGACGCCTGGGTTCGGCAGCCTCCCGCGCCTGGACGGGTGAGGGTCAGACCCCCCACTCCTCCTGCCAGCCCTCCATCCGGGCGATCTCGGCCTCCTGTGCGCTGATGATCTCCTCGGCCAGAACGGCGACGTCGGCGTTGCCATCCGGCTGGTCCAGCACCTGCTGCGCGGAGACGATCGCGCCTCGGTGGTGGGCGATCATCATGTCCAGGAACAGGCCGTCGAACGTCGCGCCGGTGGCGTCGGCCAGCGCGGTCATGTCCGCGGCCGACATCATCCCCTCCATGGCCATGCCGGTGTCGTCCATGCTGCCCATGTCGTGCCCGTCCATGTCATCGGCGGCGTCGACTGGCTCCTCCCCGGCCGCGGACAGCAGGCCGTTCATCGTCTGGATCTCCGCCTCCTGCGCATCGATGATCTCCTGCGCCAATCCGCCGAGCTCCTCCGGATGGTCGGTCCGCCCCTCCACCAGACGGGCCATCTCGACGGCCTGGGCGTGGTGGGGGACCATCCCGCGCAGGAACGCGGTGTCGACCTCGGTGAACGCGTCGGGTTGGGCGGAGGCCGAGGAGTCGACGTTCCCCGCGCAGCCCGTGACAAGCAGGGTGAGGACGAGGGCGAGGAGGAGCGGGATCCGGGAGATCATGGGTCAGTCCTGTGGAGTGAGGAGGGGACGCGCGGCTGCGCACGTCACCGTGATACCCCGTCAGCCCGGACCTGCGGCACGCACGGATGGCGCATGGACCGCAGTGCGGACGTGGAGCGGGTGAGGGGAATCGAACCCCTGTAGCTAGCTTGGAAGGCTAGGGTTCTACCATTGAACTACACCCGCGGTAGGGCGGGCAGTGTAGCGCGGGGGAGCGGGGGGCCGCAGGAGGCCCGCGGGGATCCGGCATTAGTGGCGATTAGTGCTGATGTGGCATGGGGAACCTGCCTGTGACGGGATCCAATCCGGAGAACCGCTACAACCCGTCAGAACGTGTTGGACGCCGTGCAGATGGAGGACTTCAGCCGCAGGCACGCGATGTGGATCGCCCGGTCCATGGCGCGGACCGACCTCTCGCCCCTGACCGGGGCGGACATCGTCAGCCTCGAGAACGCGTGCACGCCAGCGCGCATCGACGCCGGGACCGTGCTGTACAACGCCAACGGACCGGTGGAACAGGTGCACATCGTGCGGGAGGGACGGATCCACCTGGCGATCCGCAACCCCACGCTGGGGCGCCAGACCATCGGGCTGGTCGGGCCCGGCGGCGTGGTCGGGGACCTGGCGGTGTTCACGCAGCAGCCGATGGCCTTCGACGCCTACGCCGACGTGGACTCCACGGTCCTGACCATCGACCGTGACCGCTTCATCGCGATGCTGTCGGAGTCATCGTCGCTGTCCTTCCGCTGGGCGACGTCGATCGCGCGACGGCTGCAGGAGACCCAGCGCCGCCTGGTGACGCTGCTGACCAAGGACCTGTCGGCACAGATCGCCACGGTGCTGCTGGACAACCGGGTGCGCGAGAACGAGACCTGGATGGTGCAGATGCCCCACCAGACCATCGCCCACCTGCTCGGCGCACGCCGGCAGTCCGTCAGCCGTGTCCTCGGCCACATGCGTCGGGACGGCCTGGTGCAGTCCCGCTACGGGTCGGTGGAGATCCTGGACCTGAGCGGCATCGCCCAGCTGGCCGGCGAGGACGTGCAGACCCTGGACCTGGCCGAGACGGCCTGAGCAGACCTCCGCGCCTCGGCGCGGAGGCGTCCAGCGGGTACGCTCTGTGCTCGGGCCGCTCCGGTGGCCCATCGGGACGTGGCGCAGCCTGGTAGCGCACCGCTTTTGGGTAGCGGGGGTCCCCGGTTCGAATCCGGGCGTCCCGACTTCTGCACGTCGGGGACGTGGCGGCCATGCCCTCGGGTGGGCGCACCGCTCTTGGGTAGCGGGGGTCCCCGGTTCTGATCCGGGCGTCCCGACTTCTGCACGTCGGGGGACGTGTCGGCCGTGCCCTCGGGTGGGCGCACCGCTTCTGGGTA
>JBFKGB010000375.1:0-3638 GCA_041633535.1 Euzebya sp.
GGCCTCGCGGCCTCGATAGTCGAGGAGTGCCGGCACATCCAGCACTACGAGCCCTGGCTGACCCTCGACGGCCTGCGCCTGATCTGGGACCGCAACACCGACTGAGGGTCGCCCCGGTCCTGCGTCGGCGACGACGTGTCGGCGTCCTCGAGTCGCACGGATCGACCACGGAGGGGGGCGGGGCAGGCCCGGCCTGCGGTCGATCCGTGCAGCGCCACCGCCCTGACCTGCGGCGATCACCCGCGCAGTGCTGACCGTACGCACGGTGGTGGTCGATCCGTGCGGGGTGGGCGCGTCCACAGGCGGCCGATCAGGTCCGGCCGGACCGGGGTCGACCTCGCTACTGTCGGGCGCGTGAGCACCGCCCTCCCGTACCAGCCGCAGCCACAGGACCCCTCACCGACCCCGCGCCGCCGGCTGTGGCCGCTGGTCGCCGTCGTCGTCCTTGTCGTCGCGCTGGCCGCGGCCGGGACGGTCGCCGTGGTGCAGACCAGCCGGCTGGGGGACGCCCAGGACGAGGTCGCGCGGCTGCAGGCGCAGGCCCAACAGGACGCCGCCCGCATCGAGGAGCTGCGCGCGTCCCTGGAGAGCCGCCCGGGCACCGGTGGCACCCCGCTGGAGGACCTGCTGGGTGGGTCGGGGCTGGAGGACCTGCTGGAGGGGTCGGGGCTGGAGGACCTGCTGGGTGGGTCGGGACTGGAGGACCTGCTGGGCGGGTCGGGCCTGGACGGCCTGGAGGGGCTGCTCGGCGACGGCGGCGCGGCCCCCGACGTCGCCGGCTGCGTGACGGGCGTGACGGACCTGCCCGACATCGACGGCACCACCCTCGCCCAGCAGTTCGAGCAGGTCGCCCAGACCGTCGAGGTCCTGCGCGGTCGGGACTTCCCCGAGCCCATCGAGCCCGAGCTGCTCAGCGGGCAGCAGATCCGCGACTTCTTCGCCGAGGAGATCGGCGCGGCCTACCCCGCCGAGGTCGCCGAGCAGGACCGTCAGCTGCTCTCCGCGCTGGCCGCGGTCCCCGCCGACATCGACCTGGTCCAGACCCAGGTCGGCCTGCTGGGTGACCAGGTCGCCGGCTTCTACAACGACGAGACGCGACAGCTGGTCGTGCGCGCCGAGTCCCCCCAGGACTCCCTCGGCGCGCTGGGGCTCATCACCCTCGCCCACGAGCTGGACCACGCGCTGGTGGACGCCACCATCGGGCTGCCGCAGCTGGACGGCTTCGGCGAGGACGAGGACGGCGCGCTGGCCGCGCTGGCGGCCGTCGAGGGCAGCGCCGTCGCCACGCAGACGCAGTTCCAGACCTCGGCGCTGAACCCCCTCGCGCTGTTCGGTGACCTCGACGCGCTGTCCGGCGCCGACCAGGGCCTGGACGACGTGCCGGCCTTCATCGCCGAGAACCTGACGTTCCCCTACGTCGCCGGTCCGACCTACATGTGCCAGGCCTACGCCACCGGCGGCTGGGACGCGGTGGACGCCGCGTTGCAGGAACCGCCGACCACCTCCCACCAGGTGCTGTTCGGTGGGACCGCCGACGCCGCCCCCGTGGCGGCGCTGACCGGTCCCGACGGCTTCCAGGAGCAGACGCGTCGCACGTTCGGCGCGGCACCACTCAGCTGGCTGTTCAGCGCCCCGGGGGACGACCGCGACCGGGCGCTCGAGGACCCGGTAGAGGCCGTCCGCGGCTGGCGCGGCGGCCAGATCACGCTGTGGACGCAGGACCAGGACGCCGCTGTCGGGCTGGCGCTGACCGGTCAGGACCTGTGCGATCCGGTGACCCGGTGGTGGACGGCCGCGGCGGACGGTCAGGTCGCGGGGGTGGACGATCCCGACGAGCAGGTCGTCGCTGCGACGCGGGACGGGCGCTGGGGCGTCGTCACCTGCGACGGCGACGACGTGCGTGTGGGTCTTGGACCCAGCGCCGCCCTGGCCCGGGCCGCGGTCGCCTGACCGCCGGTAGGAGGGCGGTCCGATGGTCCGCCCCGTAGCCTTGCGGGCGCCATGACTGACACCTCCGCTGACGCCACGACCGACCCGACCACCGACGAGGGACACCTCGCCGAGCTGATGGGACAGCGCCGCGACAAGGTCGCTGCATGGCGTGACGCCGGCGTCGAGCCCTACCCCGTCGGGGTCCAGGTGACCGACTCGCTGCGCGACCTCGCCGCTGGCTACGCCGACCGGCTCGAGGCGGGGGAGGAGACCGACCACGTCGTCACCGTCGCCGGCCGGATCGTGATGCGGCGTGGACACGGCAAGCTGGTCTTCCTGGTGCTGCGCGAGCGCGGCACGGACCTGCAGGCCATGGTGTCCCTCGCCGAGGTCGGTGAGGACGTCATGGGTGGCGTCGAGCGGCTGGACAGCGGCGACTGGGTCACGGTGACCGGCCGTGTCATCCGCTCGCGTCGTGGCGAGCTGTCGATCATGGCTGCTGACGTCCAGATCATCTCCAAGGCCGTCCGTCCGCTGCCCGACAAGTTCCACGGGCTGTCCGACACCGACACGCGGTACCGCCAGCGCTACGTCGACCTGATCGTCAACGAGGACTCGCGCCGCGCCTTCGCGGTCCGCTCCGCCACCCTCCACGCCTTCCGCAACGAGCTGGTGGACCGGCAGTTCGTCGAGGTCGAGACCCCGATGCTGCACCCCATCCCGGGAGGTGCGGTCGCGAAGCCGTTCGTGACCCACCACAACGCGCTGGACATGGACCTGTACCTGCGCATCGCCCCCGAGCTGTACCTGAAGCGCCTGATCGTTGGCGGCATGGACCGCGTGTTCGAGCTGGGGAGGGTCTTCCGCAACGAGGGGCTCTCCACCCGCCACAACCCCGAGTTCACCATCCTCGAGACCTACGAGGCCTACGCCGACCACGAGGGCGTCATGGCCCTCACGCAGGCGCTGATCCAGCGGGCCGCGCGCGAGGCGACCGGAGGCGAGGTCGTCGCCTACGGTGGCGACCAGATCGACCTGTCCGGTGAGTTCGCCCGCCGTCCACTGCTGCAGCTGGCCCGTGAGGCCACCGGCGTGGCGGAGCTGTCCTACGACAGCGACATCGCCATGGTCCGCGGGCTCTGCGACACCCACGAGGTGTCGTGGAAGGACGACTGGGGTGTCCAGAAGCTGATCGTCGAGCTGTACGAGAAGCTGGTCGAGCACACGCTGGTCCAGCCGACCTTCGTCACCGAGCACCCGATCGAGACCAGCCCCCTGGCCCACGCCCACCGCGACCTGCCGCACGTCACCGAGCGCTTCGAGCTGATCGTCGCCGGCCGCGAGCTGGCCAACGGCTTCAGCGAGCTGTCCGACCCGGTGGACCAGCGTCAGCGGTTCGAGGCCCAGGCGGCGGCCAAGGAGGCCGGCGACGACGAGGCGATGGCCGTCGACGAGGACTACCTGCGCGCCCTGGAGTACGGCCTGCCGCCGACCGGCGGCCTGGGCATCGGCGTCGACCGCCTGGTCATGCTGCTGGCCGGCGTCGAGACGATCCGCGACGTGATCCTGTTCCCGACGCTGCGGCCCGAGGCTGGGCTCTAGGGGTCGGGCTGCCGGGCTCGTCTCACCCGGCTGGGTGAGCAGGATCCACCATGGTGGCTGGGTGAGCAGGATCCACCATGGTGGCTGGGTGAGCAGGATCCACC
>JBFKGB010000376.1:0-3637 GCA_041633535.1 Euzebya sp.
CGGCTGGAGCAGGTCCGTGCCACGGTGTCGACCACGCCGTTCCTCGCAGCCCTCCCGTTCCTCCTCCCCGGCTGGACCGCGGTGGTCTGGACGGCCGCCATCAGCCTGGTCGGGGACCGCCTGAACGAGCGCCCATGGCACAAGGCCGGGTTCAACGCGGGCGTCATCGCCCTTGCCGTAGGCGCCCAGACCGCGGTGCTGCGCGCCGGCGATGCCCAGCAGCTGTCGCCGTCCATGGACCTCCGCGACGTGGCGATCATCCTCGCCGCGCTGCTGACGCTCGACACGGTCAACACCGTGCTGGTCAACGTGGTGGTGGCGCTCGCCACCGGCGAGCCGGTCCTGGCGACCGTCATCGCGGAGGCACGCTACGGCGCCGACCCCGATGGTCTGCTGGTCGTGATGGGGCCGGTCCTGGTCGGCGTCGGCCTGGTGCACGAGGCGCTGGTCGTCCTGCCGCTGCTGGTCATCGTCGTGACGACGCGCACGACCCTGCAGCTGGCCGACCGCGAGCAGCAGTCCAGCACGGACCCGCTGACGGGCCTGGCCAACCGGCGCCACTTCGACGACGTCGCCGTCGAGCAGCTGGCCTCGTCGGCACGCCGGCAGCGCACGGCGATGCTGCTGATCGACCTGAACGACTTCAAGAGCGTCAACGACACACACGGCCACGACGCCGGCGACCGGCTGCTGGTCGAGGTCGCGACGCGCCTGCGGGCGGTCGTGCCGGCCACGGCGACGTGCGGACGGATCGGCGGGGACGAGTTCGCGGTCCTCCTGCCCGACGTGGACCCACCAAGGGCGGACGTGTTCGCCCGTGCCGTCGCCGACGCGCTCGCCGCGCCGCTGACCGTCGAGGTCGACGACATGGCGATCACGCTGACGGCGGCCAGCGCCGTGGGGCTGGCGCTCGCCGGGCCGCGCGCCGGCGTGTCAGACCTTGCGCGGGCGGCGGACCGCGCGATGTACGCCGCCAAGCGCGAGGGCGTCGGGGTGGCCGTCACCACCGCCTGAGCCCGCTCCTCACGCCTGCTGCAGCGCCTGCCGGAGCGCCGTCACCACGCGGTCCTGCTGCGCCTCCGTCATGACCGAGCCGGAGGGCAGGCAGACGCCGCGGGCGAACAGGTCGTCGGCGACCGCGGCCTCGCCCTCGTGGCCGGGGGCGGTCAGCAGCCGGTGGCCGGCGAACACCGGCTGGCGGTGCATCGGCTTCCACAACGGCCGGGCCTCGATCTCCTGCTGGCCCATGGCCGCACAGACCTCGTGGGGGGACGTGGTGATGACCGTCGGGTCCAGCAGGATGCACGTCAGCCAGTGGTTGACCTCGCCGTAGGCCGCCTGCGGCATGAACGACACGCCGGGCACGTCGGCCAGGGCCGTCTCGTAGCGCTCGCGCACGGCACGCCGCCGGGCGATCAGGTCGGGCACCCGGGCCAGCTGTGCCCGGCCGAGGGCCGCCAGCAGGTTGGAGAGCCGGTAGTTGTAGCCCGTCTCGACGTGCTCGTAGTGCAGCGCAGGCTCCTTGGCCTGCGTGGCCA
Source organism: Euzebya sp. (assembly GCA_041633535.1). Taxonomy (GTDB): domain Bacteria; phylum Actinomycetota; class Nitriliruptoria; order Euzebyales; family Euzebyaceae; genus Euzebya. Next base: position 1,539 of record JBFKGB010000376.1, read on the forward strand.
GGTGGCGCGCCCGCGCCACCAGGTCGGGGTCGCGCGACAGCAGCATCCCGCCGCCGCTGGTCGTGATCAGCTTGTTGCCGTTGAAGCTGAGTGCCCCCGCCAGGCCGAACGTCCCGGCCGCGCGGCCGCGGTAGGTGGTGCCCAGCCCCTCGGCGGCGTCCTCGACCACCGGCACCCCGTGTGCGTCGCAGGCCGCCAGGATGCGGTCGTAGTCGCAGGCCTGCCCGTACAGGTCGACGGGGACGACGGCGGCGGGCAGCCGCCCCTGGGCCGCGGCGGTGGCCAGCCCCGCCTCCAGCGCCGCAGGGTCCATCTGCCAGGTCGCGGCGTCGGCATCGACGAAGACGGGCACGGCGCCCTGGTAGGTCACGGCGTTGGCGGTCGCGGCGAACGTCATCGTCGAGGTCCACACCTCGTCCCCCGGACCGACACCGGCCAGACGCATGCCCAGGTGCAGCGCAGCGGTGCCGCTGGACAGGGCTGCGGCGCAGCCGGCCTCCAGCCCCAGGACGGCGCACATCTCGGCCTCGAACGCCGTCAGGTCCGGGCCGACCGGGGCGACCCAGCCCGAGTCGAACGCAGCCAGCAACGCCGACCGCTCGGCGTCGGTCATGTCGGGTGGGGACAGGTAGATGCGCTCCATCGCCGCGGGAGCCTACGGCCTGTGCGCGGCAGCAGCCGACCATCCCGGCACACGAGCCGTCGGATCCGCCGATGGACCGGATGCATCGCGAGGACGTAGCGTGGAGCGTCGACCGAACCGAACCGGGGGGGCCGATCGGTCACGCCCCCGCCTGTGGAGGACCCGCCTGTGCGCCGTGTGCTGCTGCTCGCCGTCGCCGGCCTGGTCATGGGGCTGGTGCTGGGGACCGCACCCGCAGCGGTTGCGCAGGACGAGCCGGTCTTCACCCCGCCGGTCGAGGCACAGCGCCACCTCACCGGCCAGGACGCCCAGGACCTGTCGGTCACGGTGTCCCGCGCCCGGTTCGCCGACGGGACCGCAGCCGTTGCGGTGCTGGCCCGCGCCGACGTGTTCGCCGACTCCCTGGCCGGCACGCCGCTGACCGGCGACGGGCCGCTGCTGTTCACCGTCAGCGACGCCCTGGAGGACCGGCCGGCCCAGGAGCTGGGACGGGTCCTGCCCGCCGGCAGCACCGTGTACCTGCTGGGGGGCACCGCCGCCCTGTCGCCCGCGGTCGAGGACACCGTCCGCGCGCAGGGGTTCCTGCCCCGCCGGCTGGCCGGCCCGTCCCGCGTGCACACGGCACTCGCCGTCGCCCAGGAGGTCCTGGACCGCACCGGCTCGCGCACGGTCGCCGTGGCGCGGGACGACGGCTGGGCCGACAGCGTCAGCGCCGGCGCCTGGGCCTCGGCGGAGGGTCACCCGATCGTCGTCACGGGTGGCTCGACGCTGCACCCCGACGTGGCCACCTGGCTGTCGCGTCAGGGGTGGACGGATGCGGTGGTCCTGGGCGGCACCGCCGCGCTGTCCCCCGACGTCGCCGACGCGGTGGGCCGGGCCACGCTGACCACACCCCGGCGGGTCGCAGGTGACACGCGCGACACCACCGCGGCCGAGATCGCCCGGGTGCTGCGCCCCGGATGGGCCAGCGCGACCGTCGTGAACGGGTTCGACACCGAGGGGTGGGTCGCCGGGCTCGCCGCGGCCGGACTGGCCGGCGACGACGGTGGCGCGCTGTTCCTGTCCTACGTCGACCGCCTCCCCTCCTCGACCCGGGACGGCGTGGCCGCCGTCACCTGCCCGATGGCGCGCACCGCCGGGACGATCGGGCAGCTGCACCCCTCGGCCATGGACGAGGTCGACGACGCCGCGGGCTGCTGAACGCGCGACGGACGCGCTTGTGTCGACGGGTGGGGCTGCCGATACATTCCCCGACGACAGCAGATCCTGAGGGGGGACAGACATGCATGATGACCTGATCGCACGCCTGCAGGGGCGGACCGCCCGGGTGGCCGTGATCGGCCAGGGCTACGTCGGCCTGTCGGTCGGGCTGGCCGCGGCGAGCGCCGGTCTGCACGTGACCGGCATCGACCTGCACGCCGAGCTGATCGCCGGGCTGCAGGAGGGCCGGCTGGTC
>JBFKGB010000377.1:0-3630 GCA_041633535.1 Euzebya sp.
ACGACGGTGTCCGGCAGGCCGCCGGGGCGGGGCCGCGCGTAGTGGTCCTTCACGACCTTCGCCAGGGTCCAGGCGGTCGTGCCGGCGATCGTCGCCTCGAGCGCCAGCCAGCGCCGCCGTGCAACCAGCGCGACGGCGACGACCAGGGGGACGGCGACCAGGGAGCCCAGCTGCATGGGCAGCCACAGCACCCAGAACAACGGGTCGGGCAGGCCGTTGACCAGGTCGAAGGCGCCGGTCTCGACCCGTCCGATGCGGTCGGGGCGCACGGGCAGGGACGCGACGACCAGGACGGCGAGCCCCAGGACCACACGGACGACGTCGGAGGGGTGGCGGCGGCGTGCCCGGTCCAGCGCCCCGGTCGTGGCCGGCACGGCCCGACCCCGTTGTCTCGTCGACTCCACAGCTGTCCCGCTCCTTGTCGCGACCCCGCGGCGAGGTCCGTGAGGTGGTTGTTCACCCTGCGGCCCGGCCGGAAACGTCATGCAGGGTTCAGTCCGCGGTCATCGGGATATGGCAGACCAGCCGGTCGCGGGGCCGGCGCCCCCGACGCCCTCATGAGGAGCCCCATGTCCGACACGAGCGACCCCTCAGACAGCAGCGGGCCTCCGGCCTGGCGCCGCTGGCTGTCATGGGGACTGGCGGCGGCCGTGGTCGTCGGGGTGTTCGTGGTCATCCTGCCGCAGGTGTCGGACATGGCCGAGGTGTGGGACACCATCCGCGGCGTCGGTGCGCCGGCGCTGGCCGCGCTGCTGCTCGCGACCATGTGGAACCAGGTGACCTACTGGCTGGTCGCCGTGGCCGCCCTGCCGGGACTGTCGCTGGGCAAGGCCGCGGTGATGAACCTGTCGTCGACGGCGGTGGCCAACACGGTGCCGGCGGGCGGCGGAGTGGGGGTCGGCCTGACCGCAGCGATCCTGGGGTCCTGGGACTTCACGCCGGCCGAGATCGGGCGCTACGTCGTCGTCACCGGGATCTGGAACAACTTCGTCAAGCTCGGGATGCCGATCGTGGCGTTGGGTCTGCTGGCCGCCAGCGGTGACGCGACCGACCAGCTGGTCCTGACCTCGGCGATCGGCATCGTCGTCCTGGTCGCCAGCATCGCCGGTCTCGTCGGCCTGCTGCGCAGCGAGCGGGTCGCGCGGACCATCGGGCGCACCGTCGAGTCGGTGGCCGGGCGGTTGGCCCGCCTGGTGCGCCGGGACGGCCCCACCGGGCTGGGCGACCGTGCCGCAGCGTTCCGCGAGGACTCCCGCGAGCTGCTGGACGCGCGCTGGCACTGGCTGACCCTGGCCACCGTCGTCGGCCACACCTCGCTGTTCCTGGTGCTGCTCATCACCCTCCGCGTGGTCGGCATCGAGCCCGACGACCTGACCTGGGTCGAGGCCCTCGCAGGGTTCGCCTTCGCCCGGCTGATCACCGCGATCCCGGTCACGCCCGGCGGGGTCGGCCTGATCGAGCTGGGCTACGTCGGGGTCTACACGCAGTTCGGCGCGCCGGAGAACGCCGTGGTGGCCGCGGTGCTGGTCTTCCGGATGGTCAGCTACCTGTTGCCGATCCCGCTGGGCGGTCTGGCCTACCTGCTGTGGACGCGCAACGACGACTGGCAGCGCGACGACGAGCCGCAGGAGCAGCCCGAGGAGCAGCAGCGCGACCGCGTGCGGGCCGAGGCATGAGCGGCGGCCGGGCATCGCGGGACGGGGTCGACACCGTCGACCGACCGCAGGAGCGGCCCGAGCTGGACCGCGTGGACGAGGCTGCGGTCCTGCAGGAGGACCCCCCTCCCCCCGACCGACGCGGTGGTCGGCGGCGCCGCCCCACCGGCGAGGCACCGCCCCTCCCACGGCAGCAGCGCTGGGCCGGGGTCAGGTGGGCCCTCGTCGCCGTCGTCATCGTCGCCACGTCGCTGGTGTCCTTCGTCTACCTGGTCCCCGACCCGGTCCTGCGCCTGGACGAGGCCGCCAGCCGCTGGGCTGCACAGCGACGGACCCCCCTGACCGTCGACGTCGCGCGGCTGCTGGACGGCCTGACCGACCCCGTCGTGGTCGGGGTGGTCCGCTGGGGCACGATCCTGGTCCTGCTGGCGGTGCGACGGCTGCGTCACCTCGCCGTGTACGTGGGCGCGCTGCTGCTGGTCGAGTGGGCCGTCCAGGCGATGAACTTCGCGATCCAGCGCCCCCGCCCGATGGTGGAGATCGTCGGCGGGTGGGACGGCTTCTCCCACCCCTCCCGACCGATCGCGGCGCTGACGGTGACGGCGCTGGCCTCGCTGCGGGCCCTGGCCCCCCACGGGCCGGTGCGCCGGTCCGGGGCGCTGGTGGTCGGCGGCCTGGTCGCGCTGGTCGGCACCGCACGCGTCGCGCTGGGCGTGGACCACGTCAGCGACGTGGTCGTCGCCGCGGCGATGGCGGCCGGCACGGTCTTCGCCCTGACCCGGCTGCTGGTCCCCCACTCCCGCTTCCCCGTGGAGTACCGCCGTGGCCAGACCGCGCACGTGACCCTGTCGGAGGAGCGGGAGACGGCGATCACCACCGCCGTGCGGGACCAGCTGGGCCTGCAGGTGACCGGCATCGAGCTGCACGGCGAGGTCGGCTCGGCCGGATCGACCCCGATGCGTCTGACGCTCGGTGGCCCGGGCGACCCGGACGAGCTGTTCGCGAAGCTCTACACGCGCCAGCACCTGCGGTCGGACCGGCTGTACAAGCTCGTCCGGCTGCTGATGTACGGGCGGCTCGAGAACGAGACCCCGTTCGCCAGCGTCCGGCAGCTGGTGCAGTACGAGGACCACCTGACCCGCGTGCTGCGCGACGCCGACGTCAGGGTGCCGGCCTCCCACGGGATCGTCGAGATCACGCCCGAGACCGAGTACCTGATCGCTTTCGAGTTCACCCCGGGACATGACTTCGACGTCGAGGAGCAGATCTCGGACGCGCTGATCGACGACTGCCTGCACCTGGTGGACCAGCTGTGGACCGCCGGGGTGGCCCACCGCGACATCAAGCCGGGCAACCTGCTGGTCGACGGAGACCGGGCGACCCTCATCGACGTGGCGTTCGCCCAGCTGCGCCCGACGCCGTGGCGTCAGGCCGTGGACCTGGGCGCGATGCTGCTGATGCTCAGCCTGGCCGCCGGGCCGGACCGGGTGCACCGGCGCGCGCTGCAGGTCTTCACCGAGGAGGAGGTCGCTGAGGCACTGGCGGCCACCGACGGCTTCGCGATCCCCTCGCAGCTGCGGGGGCTGCTGGAGGAGGACGGATGGGCCGTCCGGGATGCGCTGCGCGCGCTGTCGCCCGAGCGCGAGCCGATCCGGATCCACCGCTGGGACCGGCGCCGCATCGCCGCAGCCGTGGTCGCCCTGGTCGGTCTGGGGCTGGCTGTCGGCCTGACATGGGTCGCCTTCGACACGGTGGGTCTGCTGTGAGGGGGACCGTCGCGCTGGTCCTCGCCCTGCGGCTGGGCGCGCCCGGCTGCGCCCAGGGCGACCTGCCGGCGGTCGCCGCCACCTGCGACGACCTCGACGCCCTGACCCTCGTCGCCCAGGCGGTGCCCGAGGCCCGGTCGGTGCCGTGCTTCCCCGAGATGCCGTTCGGGTACCGGACCACCACGTTCGACGTCGAGTCCGGCCGCGCC
>JBFKGB010000378.1:0-3627 GCA_041633535.1 Euzebya sp.
GGCCGCCAGGGCCTCGCGCCCGGACGCCTCGATCTGTGCGAACGCCTGGCGGGCCGCCTCGGGGTCCGCCTCGACCAGGCGCCGTCCGGCACCCGCGTGCAAGGCCATCACGCCGACGTGGTGGGCGACGACGTCGTGCAGCTCGCGTGCGATCCGCACCCGCTCCTCGGCCACCGCGGCCCGTGTCCGCTGCGCCGCCGCCTCGCGACGGGACCGGACCAGCCGCCCGGCCAGGAACACCGCGCCGAACAGCACCGCGCCGGACGCCAGCTGGTCCAGGCTCCCGGGCCCCTCGCGTCCGCTGCTGACGCTGAACCCCACACCCACGGCGGCCAGGGCGGCCACCACGGGGGCCAGGCTGACGACCGCCCACCGTGTGGTGGCGTAGGCGCCGACGGCGTAGGTGGCCGCCAGCGGACCCACCGCGACGCCGGCGATCGGGTGGCGCAGCAGACCCAGCGCCACGACGGCGGCAGTGGTGCACAGGAGCACCGGCAGCGGCCGCCGTCGGCGCTGCAGCAGGAGGAGTCCCTGTGCCAGGGACAAGGACACGACCAGCGGACCCAGGGGGTGCGCGCTGGGCCCCTCGACGGACCGCCCGACCACGAGACCGATGACCGCCAGCGCGGTGACGGTGCCCGCGACCACCTTGTCAGCCCGGTCCACGTCAGCCCGGTCCACGTCAGCCCGGCCCACGTCAGCCCGGTCCACATCTGCACGGTCCATGTGCGCAGCCTGCCACCGGATCCGTCCGCCGTCCTCCCCCCTGGGGCGGATCCGTGGTCCACCCCTCGGCGGAGTCGGCCCGGGGCCCGCAGCCGTCAGCTCCGTCCTGCGGAGGAGCAGCGAACCCCTCCCCCGGGGGTGCCACCGGTGGGTCGCCACGCGCATCGTCGAGCCATCCGAGCACGACACGAAGGAGCGACGCACGATGACGACCATCACGGCCGAGGGCCTGACGAAGCGGTACGGCCACGTGACCGCCGTGGACGACCTGAGCTTCACCCTCACGCCCGGCGCCATCACAGGGTTCCTGGGACCCAACGGCGCAGGCAAGTCGACCACCATGCAGATGGTGCTGGGGCTGGCGTCCCCCACCCGTGGGGCGGCCATGATCGACGGCGTGCCGTACGCCCGTCTGCAGCAGCCGCTGCGACTGGTGGGCGCGATGCTGGAGACGGCCACGTTCCACCCCGGACGCAGCGCGCGCGACCACCTTCGGGTCCTCGCCACGACGGGCGGCGTCAGCCGACGTCGGGTCGATGAGGTGCTCGAGCAGGTCGACCTGGCGGACCACGCCGACCGCAGGGTCGGGGGGTTCTCCCTGGGCATGCGACAGCGTCTGGCCCTCGCCGCCGCCCTGCTGGGCGATCCGGGGCTCCTCGTCCTCGACGAGCCGATGAACGGACTGGACCCGGAGGGCATCCGCTGGCTGCGTGAGCTCCTGCGCACCTTCGCCGACGAGGGCCGGACCCTGCTGATCTCCAGCCACGTCCTGTCGGAGCTGGAGACGGTGGTCGACGACGTCCTGATCATCCACCGCGGCCGGCTCGTCACGCACCGGGCCGCGGACCCCGACGTCGACCTCGAGACCCTCTTCCTCGATCTGACCCGAACCGACGCGCCCAAGGAGGACCGCCATGTCATCCCTTCTCACCGCTGAGCTGCTGAAGCAGCGCACCACCAGGCTGGTGCCCGTCACGCTGGCCGCCGCGCTGGGCATGGCGCTGTTCGTGCTCAGCGAGGTCATCACGAACGCAGGGGTCCGTGGCGCCCCGTCCCTGGGGACGACGGCCCACACGCGACAGATCCTCGGCGTCCCCGTCCTGGCCACCCTGCCCTTCCTGGTCCTCGGGGTGACGTCGGTGACGGCGGAGCACCGTCACCGCACGATCATCCCGACCGTCCTGGCCGAGCCACGACGTCATCGCATCGTGGGCGCGAAGGTCGTCGTCTGCGCAGCCGTCGCGCTGGTCTGGGCCCTGATCGCCGTGCTGATGGTGCAGGCGGTGGCGACGCCGTGGCTGGCCGGTCAGGGGGTCGACCACCTGGCGAACATGACCCCGACCCTGTGGACGGCGCTGGGTGCCACCCTCCTGGTGCTGCCGCTGTACGCCGTGATGGGCGTCGGGCTGGGTGCGGTCCTCCCCAGCCCGGTGGTCGGCGCGGTCGCGCCCCTCGTCTGGCTGCTGATCCTCGAGCCGAACGTGGTCGCCCCCCGCTTCCCGGCCATCGAGCGCTTCCTGCCCGGCGTCGCGACCAGCATCGCGGGCAACGCCCCCCACGCGCCGGCCGCGGACTGGTGGTCCGGCCTGCTGGTCCTCGTCGGCTGGGCGGCCGTGCTGGTCACCGCGGGCCTGTGGCGCACCCGGGGGAGGGACCTGTGACCGCCCGTCCGCTGCTCGTCCTGCTGACCGCCGTCGCACTCGTGACGACCGGACTCCTCGACGCCGGCCGCGACCCCGCCGGGCCCCGCGACCTGCAGCAGGTCATCACCGACTGGCAGAGCACCGCAGCGGTGGACGGCGTCGTCGTCGCCCTCGCACACCCCGGTGAGGCACCCCGCAGCCTGACGGCGGGCCGGGCGGTCCCGGCGGACCGCTTCCGGATCGGCAGCGTCACCAAGACGTTCGTGGCCGCCACCGTGCTGCGGCTCGTCGAGGAGGGAGTCCTGTCCCTGGACGACCGGCTGGACCGCTGGCTGGACGAGCCCGCACGGTTCAGTGAGGTGACCGTACGTCAGCTGCTGGGGCACACCAGCGGGATCCCCGAGTACGTCAGCGCCGGGGACCTCCTCTCACAGCTGGACCGTCGCTGGACCCCCGAGCAGATGATCGCGCTGACGACGCCGTACACACCGGACTTCATGCCGGGCGCCGGCTGGCAGTACTCCAACACCAACTACCTGCTGCTCGGCCAGATCATCGAGGCTGCGACGTCCCTGCCCTACGGCACGGTCATGGACGACCTCGTGCTGGGCCCGACCGGCATCCAGGACACGACCGGGACCGACCTGGAGGTGACCCTCCCCGGCTGGTTCGACATCGACCACGACGGGACGCCCGACGACGTCAGCGACGACCCGTTCCTGCCGACGCTCCCGTGGGCGTCCGGTCAGATGGTGTCCACCGGCGCGGACCTGGCGGCGTTCATGACCGAGCTGATGGCCGGTGACCTGCTGACCCGTGGGTCGCTGGAGGAGATGCTCAGGGAGAACCCCTTCCACACCCGCTACGGACTGGGGGTGCAGTGGAGCACACCCGATGGCCGCACCCAGGTCGTGGGCCACTCCGGGGCCGTCATCGGCTACATGTCGGTTGCCTGGTGGGTGCCCGACCTGGACCTTGCGATCGTGGTCCTCGTCAACGACTCCGGCCATGCCGCGCCGGCCGATCTGGCCGAGCTGGTCCTCCGCCACGAGCTGGCGCGGCAGCGTTGAACGCCTCGCCAGCCCAGGACTAGTCAGGACGGTCACCCAGAGTGGTCCGAAGGTGCGGGCCGTCGTGGTCGATGTCGCACGGTGATGGCAGTCACCCCGCAGCCCCCCTCAACGACCGGCGCCGCCCCTGGCTGGCGGTGGTGGTCCGCCGTGGTCATCGTGCTGGCCGTGACCGTGGCCTCGACGAC
>JBFKGB010000379.1:0-3622 GCA_041633535.1 Euzebya sp.
CGGCGAGAACGTCGTGCGCGAGAGCTCGACGCCCGTCGCGACGCGGTCGGCGCCGCTGAGCCGGCTGACCGGGCTGGAGCCCGGGGTCGCCCCCGGACGGGTCCCACCCTGTGCGCTGCCCAGCGGCACCTCGCTCTGGGGGGCCGTGACCTGCAGGTCGAAGGTCGATTCGCCGCTGCGGACGTGCACGAACAGGCTCCACACGCCTGGGGTCACCGGATGGGAGATCCGCTCCTCCTCGGCCTCGACGTCGTTGGAGTGGGCGACGGGCGTGTCGGAGGGGTCGCGCAGGAAGAGGTTCATGTCGGCGTCGCCGACCCACGACAGCCGCGCATCCAGCTGTCCGTCGGCGAGGATCTCGATCGGCACCCGCTGCCAGGCGCCCTTCTCCTCGCTGGCGCTGCCGCTCAGCGAGGAGTCGACGGGCGTGGCCTCGTCGGGCTCGGAGGGCTGCGGGTCCGGCTGTGGCTGGGCGGGCGGCGGCGCGCCGCCGCTGCCGGCACCGGGACCGGCGGCGAGGGTGATGGGACCGGTCTCGCTGACCAGGACGATGCTGTGGTCCGCCGGGAGCAACGCGATGCCCTCGTTGGCACCGCGACCCTCCACCTTGGTGGCGTCGTCGGCCGCCAGCCGGACGACCAGGTCGTCGGTGCTGCCGCCCGGCTCGGCGTCGAACACCCAGGCGCCGATGCCCCGGGCCGTCAGGACCAGACGGGTCCCGTCACGGCTGACGTCGGCACCGGTGAGGAACTCGAACCGTCCGCTGGCGCTGGGCGAGCGCATCTCGGCGAGCCTGACCAGCCGGTTGTCGGCGCCGCGCTCCAGCGGCACGCGGTACACCCAGCTGCGCTCCGCCTTGTTGATGATGTAGGCAGAGGACCCGATGAAGAACAGGGACTCGGCGTTGCGGCCGGTGCAGCCCTGCGGGGCGTCGGGCCACGAGATCGGGAAGACCGCGTCCACGGCGACGGTCGTGGCCGTGTACGGATCGGGCTCGGGGATGCGCAGCAGCTGTCGGCCGGCCCTGGTGCAGCTGTTGTTGCCGATGTCACCGACCCAGAGGTTCCCCGCGTCGTCGATCGCCAGGTCCTCCCAGTCGGTGTTGGGCTCGCCCGTCACGTCGATGTCGCGGAACCGGGACCCGTCAGGGAAGGGGACCAGGGAGCCCGATGCGTCGATGCGCATGGCGTACAGACGGGTGCGGTCACCCTGCCCCGAGTCCCGCATGATCCAGACGATGCCCTCGTGCGTGCGGCTCGCGACCAGCCCGGAGGCCTCGCTGAAGGGGAACGTGCCGATCTCGGTGGCCTCACCCCACTCCGCGTCGGCTGCTGCCACCGGTGGTGCGGCGGCCAGCACCATCAGCATGGCGAGGACCAGGGCGAGCACCCGCGGTACGCGGGTCCCACGACGGGTGGCGGAACGACTGAAGAGCAGCATTCTGGCCTTTCCCCCGGGGGTCCCAGACGGTCGCCCCAAGAAAGTGGTGGTGGGCCGACCTCGGACATCCCTAGGATCAGCACCGCAACTCCTGAGGCAGTTTATTGGGCGGCCCGGCGAAGACGACCTGCCGCCCATGGACGTTAGGACACGTCATGGTGACCACCGAACCGGCGCTTTCAGGACCAGATGGTCCGACAGGGGGGGTTGCGGCGACGGATCGTCACATACCGTGTCCTTCAGGTGACGGGGGGTCCACCCGATGAACGGACGTTCGTCGACGCCGGCGGTGGATGCCGAGCTCAAGGACTACGTCGACGTCATCCGACGTCGTCGCTGGCTGCTGCTCGCCATCGTGGTCGTCGCCGGGGCGCTCGCCTACGGCTACGCCGCTCGTCAGCCCGCCGTCTACGCCGCCAGCGCCGAGGTGCTGGTGCGCCCCGTCAACGTCGACCCCAGCCGGACCTCGATCCGGCCCGACCAGCTGATCAACATGCCGACCGAGCAGCGCGTCATGGCCTCTCAGGTCGTGGCCCAGCGGGTGGCGGACCGTGTCGACTCGCCCTATACGGTCAGGCAGCTGCTGCGCCGCACCACGGTGCGCACGCCGCTGGACACCCAGATCCTGATCGTCACCGTCCAGGACACCGACCCGGTCAGGGCCGCAGCCCTCGCACAGGAGTTCGCCGACGCCTACCTGGAGATCCGTGAGGAGGGGGTCCGTGTCGACCTGACCCGCCGGCTGGACGAGATCCAGGAGCGGCAGGACACGGCGGAGGAGGAGCTGGCCGCCGCCAACGAGGCACGGGGGCAGGCACAGCCCGGTACGGCTGCGGAGGCGGCGGCGCAGGGCCGCGTCGACCTGGCCCTGACCCGGATCCGCGACTTCCAGGCCGAGCAGGCGAGCGTCGCGGCCCTGACGGTGAACCCGGGCGAGGTGATCGGCTCTGCGGAGGTTCCGCGCGCACCGATCTCGCAGGGCACGGGCACGACGGTGCTGATCGGCGTCGCGATGGGCCTGGTCCTGGCCCTCGCAGCCGTCTTCGTCCGCGACAGGCTCGACCAGCACATGCGCGACGTCGCCGCGGTCGAGCGCCACACCGGCCTGCAGGTGCTCGGCATGATCCCCCGGGACCGGTTGCGCCGGGACGACACCGCCACCGTCCTCAGCGACCCCGAGGGTCTGATCACGGACGCGTTCAGGCGTCTGCGGACCAGCCTGATGACCATCGCCGGCCAGATGCAGCTGTCCTCCTTCGTCGTCACCAGCGCGGTCCCGGGCGAGGGCAAGAGCTCCACGGCCGTCAACCTGGCGATCACCCTGGCCCAGTCCGGCTACAGCGTGCTGCTGGTCTCCGCCGACCTGCGGCTGCCCACGATCCACCTGACCCTGGGACTGCCCAACGACAGGGGCCTGGGCGACGTGCTGCGCCAGAGCTGCGTGTGGGAGGACGTCGTGCAGGACGTCCCCGGCGTGCCCGGGCTGCAGGTCATCACCAGCGGTCCCCCCACGGAGAACCCCGGACGTCTGCTGCACGGCCCGGTGATGGAGCGCATGCTGCGCGAGCAGCAGGCCCGCAAGGTGATCGTGGTGTTCGACGCGCCCCCCGTGCTGGCGGTCTCCGACGCGCTCGAGCTGAGCGGGCTCGTCGGTGGGGTCCTGGTGGTCACCCGCGGCGGGTCCACGAAGTCGGCACAGGTCAGCGACGCGCTGGCGCAGCTCGAGGGCGCCGGCGCCAACGTGCTGGGCGCGGTGCTCAGCCACGTGCCACCACAGAACAGCGAGGCGTTCCGGCACTACACGCGTGCGGCACCCCGCACGACCGCTGGCACCACGACCCGGCTGCCACCACGGACCGGGGTCGGATCCGACGTGGGCTGACCGCACCTGACCGAGGGAGGATGAGCGCATGGGGCCGATGGACGGGATCGGGCACCATCCCCACGCCCGCACCGGGACCGTCGCGCTCCTCACCGTGGTCCTGCTGGCCGCCGCCCTCAGCGTCGCCGTCGCGCGGACGACCGGATGGCCGGTCGGCGAGGCGACGCTGTCCCGACCGGGCGCGGACCCGCCCGTGCCGGGGACACCGGCCGACGACGTGGCCGGGCCCCGTCTGGTGCCCTCGGAAGGGGCCCTCCTGGGGCTGTGGACCAAGCCCCGGACGGGTGACTGGCTGCCGGC
>JBFKGB010000380.1:0-3593 GCA_041633535.1 Euzebya sp.
CAGCGTCCGCGCGACAGGGCCGATCCCAGGCGGGTCGCCAGGCGGCGCACGCGCTCGTCACCTCCGTCGGACCGGCGGACGTGCATCGCCATGACCTGCTCGACCTGCCAGTCCAGCTCGACCGCGCGCTCCTCGGGCGCCCGGGCGGACAGGATCGCCAGGAACGCCTGCAGGTAGGGGTTGTCCTCAGCCGCCATCATCCGCTTCCACGCCAGCACCAGATCCTCGCCGATCCAGTACAGCAGCAGCAGCCGGGGCAGCCCGGGGCTTGCGGGCTGCACCCACGTCCACTCCTCGTGCACCCCCGAGTCCAGCAGCAGCCGCTGGTGCGCCTCGTCCAGGTCGCCGCCCTCGGCCCGGGCCATCAGACCCCGCAGCGCCGGCAGCCCGCCGTCGGGGACGGGGATGGCGAACATCGTCTGGGCGTTGGCCGCGCCGGTCGGTCGCACCGTGCGTCCGCTGAGCACCTCGGGCCGGGGCAGCGCGAACCCGGCCGGGTCCTGGCCGTGGAAGCCGGCCAGGAACGTGCGGGTCAGCCAGCGCGCGTGGGCGTCGGAGGTGCCGGTGGGGCCCATGGTGGTCGCACGGGCCACGTCGTCGCAGTCCCACAGCACCATCGTGGCCAGCGGGCAGTCGTGCCCGTGCTGCAGCCACACGCGTTCGCGGAAGATGCCGCGGTCCAGCAGCGAGGCCCGGTGGTCCTTCGCCCGCTCGGTCAACAGCTCGTGGGCAGCGTGACGCCAGTCCTCCTGGGACCCGGGTCTGAGCGGCAACGCGAACGCGAACTTTGGCATCGACCCCCACAGTCGTGTGCTCGACGGGATGGCGTCGGCGGACGCCGGACCCTGATGGTACGTCCGGCCGTCTGGTGGCCGCGTGCCCCGATCGGGTGAGATTTTGGCATCCTCCGTGGTGTGCGACACACCCAATTCGGTCTAGTCATCCTCTCCCTCATCGCCGCGCTGGTGGTCCCCGTGACCTCCCCGGCACGCGCGCAGGAGGGCCTCGACGCGCCGCCGGCCATGGCCGGCCAGGCGGTGTCGCTGCTGCCGCCGGGTAACTCGGGGTTGGTGACGGCGGACGGACAGGCGGCCGGCACGGCTGGTGGTGGCTACGGCGACAACCTGGACGACCAGTCCGACCTGTACTGGGGTCTGGAGGGGTACGCCGGGCAGGGGTTCGCCGACCCCGCCGACGCCGTGCGCACCGACACCCCGACCGACGGTGTGACCGTGTACTGGGACCGCTTCGGCGTGCCCGCGATCTACGGCGACACCGGCCGCGACGTGTGGTTCGGCGCCGGGTACGCGATGGCCCAGATCCGGCTGTTCCTGATGGATGCCGTGCGCCGTCAGGGCCGGGGCACCTTCGCCGAGCTGGTCGGACCGTCCGGCGTGCCCATGGACGTGCAGACCCGGACCCTGACGTACTCACAGGCAGAGTACGAGGCGATCCTCGCCTCGCTGTCCCCCGAGGCCACCGACGCCGTCGAGGGCTACGTCGAGGGGGCCAACGCCTGGATCGCCGAGCTGGACCGGCGTCCGGACCTGCTGCCCGCCGAGTACACGCTGCTGAGCACCAGGCCCGAGCCGCTGGACGCCATCGACGTGCTCGCCTCCGGCGTGCTGATCACCCGCACCGTCGCCTCGGAGGGCGGCGGCGAGATGGACAACGTCGCCCTGCTGCGCCAGCTCGAGGAGGAGTACGGCGTGCAGGCCGGCCGTGGCCTGTTCACCGACCTGGTGTGGAACACCGACGAGCAGGCCGTCACGACCGTCCCGCGCGAGGAGGGTGTCTTCGTCAACCAGCCGGTCACCGACGCCGACGCCGCCTTCCAGGCGATGGCCGACTACGCCGCGACCCTGCCGCTGACCCTCACCGAGGGTCCGGGCACCGGTGCCTACCCGGCGCCGTCCTCACCGGGCCTGTCGGCGTCGGCCGCGACACCAGACCCGGGGGCGGTCGTCGCCGCACGCGCGGCCGAGCAGGTCGTCGCCTACATGCGGGCGCTGCGTGGCGGCTCGATCGCCGCGGCCATCGGACCCGGCCGCACCGCGGAGGGCAACGCCCTGCTGCTCAGCGGTCCACAGCTGGGCTACAGCTACCCCTCCCTGCTGGTGGAGCTGGAGGTCCACGGCGGCGGCTACGACGCCCGTGGCGCCAGCGTCCCGGCGCTGCCGACCGTCGGCATCGGCTACACCGACCGTGTCGCCTGGGCGCTGACCACCGGCTACTCCAAGACCATCGACAGCTACATCGAGACCGTCCGCGGCGGCCCGGGTGAGCTGGAGTACCTGCACGACGGGCAGTGGAAGCCCGCGGAGTGCCGCACCGAGGACATCCCGTTCCGCGAGGCCCAGCAGGGTCTGCCGCTTGGCCCGGCCCTGCGCAGCGAGACCATCGAGGTGTGCCGGACCGTCCACGGCCCGATCGTGGCGGCCGAGGAGGGGGACGGCGAGCGCCTGGCCCGCTCGGTGCAGTACCAGATGTTCGGGCGCGAGATCGAGACCGTCGAGGGGGTCCTTGCGTGGAACCGCGCCAGGGACCTGGAGGACTTCGAGGCCGCGATGCGGCTGGTGACCTGGAACGAGAACACCACCTACGCCGACGCCGACGGGCACATCGCCTACTGGCACCCCGGCATCCACCGCGAGCGCCCCGTCGACGCCGACCTGCGGCTGCCGATGCCCGGCGACGGGTCCTTCGACATGGGTGACCCGCTGCCGTTCGAGGCGCTGCCGCACGCCGTCGACCCGGTCCAGGGGTACCTGACCAACTGGAACAACAAGCCGGCCCACGGCTGGTTCGACGGGGTCGGGGTGGGCTCGACCTCACGTCCGGGCGGCGCGGTCCAGCGGGTCGTCAACGCCAACCGGCTGATCGAGTCGCGCGACGACCACACGTTCGAGACGCTGCAGGCGTTGGAGCAGGAGGCCGGGCTGCAGGACGTCCGCGCCGTCCCGTTCGTGCCGCTGATCGTGCAGGCCGTTGCCGGCGGATCGCCGGCCCAGCAGGCCGTGGGAGCGCTGCTGGCGTCCTGGAACGGCCGGCACAACGACCCGGCGTCGGCGCCGACGCTGTTCGCCGGTCCGGGCGGGACCACCGTCGACGGGACCGACGGGCCCGCGGCCACCGTGTTCGACGCAGTGGTCGAGGCCATCACCGAGGAGCTGTTCGGCGACATCGACAGCGCGCTGGTGACCCGCCAGCTGGGCGTCGGCAGCCACGTCTACGACAACTCCCCCGCACACAACCTGGCGCTGCGCATCCTGGACCCCGCCACCTCGTCGCTGACACCGTCGCGTGACTACACGGGCGGTCGCACCACCCAGCAGGTGCTGCGCGACGCCGTCGACCGGGCGCTGGCCGAGCTGACCGCGCAGTACGGCTCGGGTGTCCTGACCGACTACCGCCGACCGACGGCGCAGTCGACCGTCAACAACCTGACCGGCGTCATCGGCCCGTCGACCACGAAGCCCTACCAGGACCGTGGGTCCTACATCCACGTGGTCGGCTTCGACCCGCCGGTGCCGGTCGCTGTCCTGCGGCTCGCCGGTGCCGAGCGGGTGCAGACCAGCGTCCTGGCCTCTCGG
>JBFKGB010000381.1:0-3589 GCA_041633535.1 Euzebya sp.
CAAGGCGATCGACCGGCTGCACGCCACCAACAACTTCCCGGAGTTCACCGGTCGGCTGTGCCCCGCACCCTGCGAGCAGGCGTGCGTCCTGGGGATCAACCAGCCCCCGGTCACGATCAAGCAGGTCGAGGTCGAGATCATCGACCGCGCGTGGGACGAGGGCTGGGTGAGGCCCGTCCTGGCCAAGACGAGGACCGGCAGGTCCGTCGCCGTCGTCGGGTCCGGGCCTGCGGGCCTGGCCGCCGCGCAGCAGCTGACCCGCGCCGGCCACGACGTGACCGTGTTCGAGCGGGCCGACCGCATCGGCGGGCTGCTGCGCTACGGGATCCCCGAGTTCAAGATGGAGAAGCGCCACCTGGACCGCCGCCTGGCGCAGATGGAGGCGGAGGGCACGGTGTTCCGCGCCGGCGTCGACGTCGGGGTGGACGTGTCCGTGGCGTCGCTGCGCGAGGACTTCGACGCGATCGTCCTGGCGGGCGGCGCGACGGTGTGGCGTGACCTGCCGGTGCCCGGCCGCGAGCTGGACGGCATCCACCAGGCCATGGAGTTCCTGCCCTGGGCCAACAGGGCGCAGGAGGGGGACATGGACCCCCGCGAGGTCCCGATCAGCGCCGAGGGCAAGCACGTCATCATCATCGGTGGCGGCGACACCGGCGCGGACTGCCTGGGCACCTCCCACCGCCAGGGTGCGAAGTCCATCCGGCAGTTCGAGATCATGCCGCGACCGCCGGAGGAGCGACCCTCCTCACAGCCCTGGCCGACGTATGCGATGACCTACAAGGTCACCTCCGCCCACGACGAGGGTGGCGAGCGCATCTTCTCGGTGAACACCGAGGAGTTCGTCGGCGAGGACGGTCACGTGACCGCGCTGAAGGGTCACGAGGTCGAGCTGGTCGACGGCCGCTTCACCAAGGTCGAGGGCACCGACTTCACCTACGACGCCGACCTGGTGCTGCTGGCGATGGGCTTCCTGGGCCCCGAGCCCGGCTCGCTCCTGGACGAGCTGGGCGTGGAGCTGGACCCGCGGTCCAACGTGGCACGGGACGAGACCTACGCGACCAACGTCGACGGCGTCTTCGTAGCCGGTGACATGGGCCGCGGCCAGTCGCTGATCGTGTGGGCCATCGCAGAGGGTCGTGCCTGCGCCTCGGCAGTCGACGAGCACCTGATGGGCACCACCGCCCTGCCGTTCCCGATCAAGCCGTCGGCCCGCCCGCTGCGCTGAGGCCGCAGCCCCCTGTCGGCACGATCGGGGCCGAACTCGTCCCCTCACGAGGAACGGCCCGATCCGCTTGCGGTGGCCGACGTCGTGTGACCCGGGCGTCGACCCGTCGACCCGTCGGCTCGTCGGCTCGTCGGCTCGCCGGGCGATCAGGTGACGGCGGGCGAGGCGGCCGTGCGACGGCCGACGGCGACCAGCGCGAGCGCCGGCAGGTACATCACCAGGCCGTAGACGGCGGTGGTGAAGCTGACCTCCTCCGACCCGATGACCGACAGGGTGATCAGCAGGCCGAGCGTGGTGTTCTTGATGCCCAGCTCGGTCGCCACGGTGAACCGGTCCTGCTGGGGCAGCCGCGAGGCCGCACCGACGCCAAGGCCGACGCCGATCCCGGCCAGGCTGAGCAGCAGGGTCGCGGGACCGGAGGTGGCCAGCAGCTGCAGCGCCTGGTCGCGCACCGAGATCGTGATCCCCACGATCAGGACGGCCAGCACGACGCCACCGATGATGGCGACCGACCGTTCGAGCCGGGCCGCCAGCGCCGGCCGCTGGCTGCGGATCACCATCCCGATCCCCACCGGCAGCAGCACGATCCCGACCAGCACGCCGACCGTCTGCCCGACGGGCACCCGGACCGCTTCGTCCGCGGGCAGGGCCTGCCACCCCAGCGCCAGGTTCGTCCAGAACGGCAGGCTCAGGATGACCGCGACGCTGGACACCACGGTCAGCACGATCGACAGCGCGACGTTCGCGCGGGCGAGGTAGGCGATCAGGTTCGACGTGCTGCCCCCCGGACACGCCGCCGCGACGACCAGTCCGACCGTCACCGCGGCCCCGGGGTCCAGCAGCGCGGCGATCCCGAACGCGACCAGCGGCATCACCAGCAGCTGGGCGACCGTGCCCACCACCGCGGCGCGGGGGCGCTGGCGTTCCCGGACGAAGTCCGCTGTCGTCAGCGACAGGCCGATGCCGACCATGATGATGGCCAGCGCCACCGGCAGGCCGATCGTGACCAACGGGTTGTCCTGCACCGTTCCTCCTGCGGCATCGTCCCGGCCGCAGACCGTAGCGCATCGGCGAGCGCCGCGACCGCGCTGGGTGCCGATGCACTCAAGGACCGCGTCGGCGCCGACGTCACCCCGGTCACCCTGCCGACCGGCACCAGCGGCCGGGCGCCGCTGCTGGCGCTCGGCGGCAACGCCAGCCCGTCGTGTGACGCCGGCGGCTGGGTGGCCCCGTGTTCAGCGCGTGCTCAGGGGGTCCACCAGCAGCCGCCGGACGGTGTCGGCCACCCCGTCGTGGGTGTCGCCGAAGGGCGAGGGGTGACCGGCCAGGTGCAGCACGGTGATGCCGTGCACCGCGGTCCACAGCCGCCAGGCCAGCCGTAGGGCCGCACCGCGCGGCCGCTCCTCCACGCGCGCGTCCAGCCAGGCCCGGCAGGCGTCCACCCACGTCGCCTCGAACCCTGCCCGCTCGACGGCGGTGGCCTCGGCGTCCCGGACGAACTCGCTGATCGGGTTGCCGAACATGATGTCGAACATCACGGGCTCTGCGATCGCGGCGTCCAGGTAGCCGTGGGCGAGGGCGACCAGGTGGTCCTCGGTACCGGGTGCCGCCGTGATCTGCGTGGCGCGCCGGGTGAGGTGGGCGAAGCCGACCCGGTGCAGCTCCCGCACCAGCTCGGGCTTGCCGCCGACCCGGGAGTACACGACCTGGTAGCTGGTGCCCAGGGCCGCGGCGAGCCGGCGCATGGACAGCGCCTCGACGCCGTGCTCGGTCAACAGCTCGTGCGCGGTCGTCAGGACCTGGGCACGGGTCGGCTTGTTGATGGGCGACGGCATATCTATGATGGTGTCATATGACGCCATCATATTCCAGCGACCTACCCGGCCGGGTCGGCATGCCGACGGCCGAGCGGCCCTCGCGGCCACCGTCCCGGACATGGCTGCTGAACGAGCTGACGGGTCCCGCGCAGGTGCTGCGCCTGACGGCCCGCGCGCCGCGGCTGCGGACACTCCCTCGCGGGGACGGGCAGCCGGTCATCGACGTGCCGGGCTGGCGCACGCCCGAGGCGACCATGGCGCCGCTGCGCACCTACCTGCGCTGGCTGGGCCACGACGCCCGGGGATGGGGGTACGGGGTGCACCACGGCAGCGTCGCCGCCGACCGTGACCGGCTGGTCCAGCGGGTGCGGCAGGTCGTGGAGGAGACCGGCCGTCCGGTCCATCTGGTCGGCTGGAGCCTTGGCGGGGTCATCGCCCGCGAGGCCGCCCGACTGCTGCCCGACGAGGTCGTCCAGGTCATCACGTTCGGATCGCCGATCATCGGTGGCGGCGTGTACACCAGCGTCGGCGAGCCGCAGCCGCCCGA
>JBFKGB010000382.1:0-3572 GCA_041633535.1 Euzebya sp.
CCACCCCTCCCCCCGGGGTCCGTCCAGGGACGCCCCACGACCTGGACCTGTGCGACGAGGTGGACCGCGCGAACCGTGGCGCGTCGCGCCGACCCGACCTCGAGCTGATGCTGGCCCAGGGGGCACGGCTGCGCGTCGTCGACGGTGAGGGGTTCAGCCTGGCCGACGGCGCCCGGCTGCTGACGATCTCGGCCAGGACCATCGAGGTCGCGGCCGTCCTGTTGCGCGACCACCTGGCGGCCAGGCAGGTCGGTGAGGGCGTCGAGGTCCAGTGGATCACCGCGGCGCACCAGTGGGCCGTCGACGTGCTGGTCCAAGCCGGTCTGGGGCTGTCGCCGGTCGGCGCGCTGTGCGTCCGCCCCGACCCCGACCGGCTGCAGCCGGCCTTCCTGCCGACCGGTGCCTACCTGTAGGCCGTGGTCCGGCCCGGACGGCCCGTTCGCTGTAGCGTCGGGGGCATGAGCGGTGCAGTCGGGCGCAGCCGTGTCCGGCGTGCGCCAGCCAGAGCAAGGGGGGTCCTCGTGGTGGTCCTCCTCCTGTCCCTCGTGTCCGCCTGCACCACCGGCACCGCCGACCCGGCGGCGTCGGAGGCCGCAGCCGTGGACACCGTGCCGGTGATCCCCGGGGTGACCGAGGCCGCTCCCGTCCCCTCCCCCTCCGCCGTGGCGACCGTGGCACCGCCGGTGCCGCGCCCACGGGCCGGCGACCACATCCTGGTCGACCTGGAGGGGCGCGTCACCAACCGTGACGCCGCCGACGTCGTGGTCCGCACCGAGCGCGGGGTCGAGCTGGACCGCTACCGGCTGGCCGGCGCCATCGAGGTGCACGCCGAGCCGGGCGGCCGCTGGGCGCTGGTCGACGGGCTGGAGGGCAAGTGGGCGGTCCTGGACGGCGTCAGCGGCACGCTGACGCTGCTGCCGTTCCAGGGACAGGCGCCGCAGGGCGCGCCGGGCATCCAGGGTCCCGTGGCGTGGTGGAACGACCGCGAGAGGCCATGGCTGTCCAGGCTGGACGGGTCCGACCCGATCGACCTGGCCGAGCGGCTGGGCGAGGCGGTGCAGGTCCAGAGCGTCACCGCCGACGGCAGCCACGCCCTGGCCACCGGCAGCCGCACCTACATCATCGACACCGTGTCGGGTGACAGCCGGGCGATCGAGCAGACCAGCTTCGTCTCGCTGGCCCCCGACGGCCGGGTGCTGGCCGTCACGCCCGGCGCGGGCAGCGCGCTGCTGACCGTCGAGGACGTCGACGGCGGCGGCCGCCGTGAGCTGGCGCTGCTGGCCCGTCCCGGCCACCCGATCCCGCTGGCCGACGGCAGGGTCCTCGTCGCCGGGCAGTCCTCCGCGATCGTCGGCGACGACGGCACCCAGACCGCGGTGCCCCCGATCCTGGGCGTGGAGTCGGCCCCGATCGTCTCCTCCGGCGGCCGTGTCGTCGTCGTGCCGACCGCAGAGGGGCTGACCCTCGTCGACCTGGCCGAGGGCACCGTGTCCGTCATCGCCGACACCGTCGGCCACACCCCGCCGATGGGTGGGGGACGGTGGCTGTGGTCGGTGTCGGCGGACCCCTCGGCGCCGGGTGCGCTGGTCATCGACACCGAGACCGCCACCGTCGTCCCGCTGCTGCCCGACACCCCGACCAGCGAGATCGGGTCGGTGACGCTCGACGGCTCGCTGGCGGCCGTGCTGACGGGGCCCGGGGGCAGCGACGCGGTGATCCTGGGCGTTGACGGGGGGACCCAGCCGGTCGTCGGTGACGCGCGCGTCGTCGACGTGGCCCTGCACCCCCTGGGCACCTTCAGCGCCGCGGCGCTGGTGGTCGACACCACCCGGCTGCTGCTGGTCCGCGAGGGCCCGGACCAGGAGGCACAGATCGACACGGGACGCAGCCCCGTGTGGCTGCGCACCACCGAGTGATCAACATCCACCATGGTGGATGTTGATCAGAGGATGTCGCCCGGCCGGTAGGTCGCGGCCTGCGGGAACCGGGTGACCCACCCCTGCACCGTGGCGGCGAAGGCGTCGGCCTGCGCGGGGGCGGCGCCGACGAAGGCGACCGGGTCCGACAGCAGGGCATCGAGGGCGGCACGGTCCAGCGGCAGCCGCTCGTCGGCCGCCAGGCGGTCCAGCAGGTCGTTGTCGGCCTGCCCCTCCTCGCGCATGGCCAGCGCGACCGCGACGGCGTGGGTCTTGATGACCTCGTGGGCGACCTCGCGTCCGACGCCGGCCTGCACGGCGGCGACCAGGATCCGGGTGGTGCCCAGGAACGGCAGGTAGCGCTGCAGCTCGCGCTCGACGACGGCCGGGTACACGCCCAGCTCGTCCAGGACGGTCAGGAAGGTCTCGAACAGCCCGTCGAGGGCCAGGAAGGCGTCGGGCAGCATCACGCGGCGCACGACCGAGCAGGACACGTCCCCCTCGTTCCACTGGTCACCGACCAGGCCGGTGGCCATGGCCAGGTACCCGCCCAGGATGGTGGTGAAGCCGTTGACGCGCTCGCAGGACCGCGAGTTCATCTTGTGCGGCATCGCCGAGCTGCCGACCTGGCCGGGCTTGAACCCCTCGGTGGCGAGCTCCTGGCCGGCCATCAGCCGGACGGTCTTCGCCAGGTTCGCCGGGCCCGAGGCGACCTGGACCAGGGCGGACACGACGTCCAGGTCGAGCGACCGGGGGTAGACCTGCCCGACGTTGTCCAGGACCTCCTCGAAGCCCAGGTGGCCGGCGACGGCCTGCTCCAGACGGTCGGCGCTGTCGGCGTCACCCAGCAGGTCACGCTGGTCCATCTGGGTGCCCACCGGGCCCTTGATGCCACGCAGGGGGTAGCGGGCGATCAGCTCGTCCACGCGCCGGGTGGCCTGCAGCAGCTCCTCCCCCGCGTTGGCCAGCCGCTTGCCGAACGTGACGGCCTGGGCCGGGACGTTGTGGGTGCGGCCGGACAGGACCAGGGCGCGGTGCTCGACGGCCAGCTCCGACAGCCGGGCCAGCGCCGCGACGCAGCGGTCACGGACCAGCTCCAGCGACAGCCGGACCTGCAGCTGCTCGACGTTCTCGGTCAGGTCACGCGAGGTCATGCCCTTGTGCACGTGCTCGTGCCCGGCGAGGGCGCAGAACTCCTCGATGCGCGCCTTCACGTCGTGGCGGGTCACCCGCTCGCGCTCGGCGATCGAGGCCAGGTCGACGTCGTCCACGACCGCCTCGTAGTCGGCCACGACGTCGGCGGGGATGTCCACGCCCAGGTCGGACTGGGCGCGCAGCACGGCGATCCACAGCCGGCGCTCCTGGCGGATCTTGCCCTCGGCGGACCAGATGTCGGTCATCGCCGGGGAGGCGTAGCGGGCGGCGAGGATGTTGGGGATCACAGAGGCGGTCACGCGCGCAAGGGTGGCACAGCGGCCGCGTCCCGCCCAAAGACGCCGGGGTCGGGATCGCCGCGCCGCCGTGCACGTGTGGGTGGGGTTCGCCCGCCGATCCGTACGAAGTCCACCCGATCGCGGGGGTGGGACCACCGCGCGCAGGCGTGGGTGGGGTTCGCCCGCTGATCCGTACGAAGCCCACCCGATCGCGGGGGGTGGG
>JBFKGB010000383.1:0-3568 GCA_041633535.1 Euzebya sp.
CGGTCAGCACTCCGGGAAGCTGACGGCCAGGCCGCCCTCCGACGTCTCCTTGTACTCCCGGCGCATGTCGTCGCCGGTCCGCTTCATCACCAGGATGATCCGGTCCAGGCTGACGACCTCGGCGATCACCGAGTGCAGGGCCAGCTGGGCGGCGCTCCAGGCCTTGGCGACCCCCATGGCGTTGCGCTCGATGCAGGGGGCCTGCACCAGCCCCTTGATCGGGTCGCAGGTCAGGCCCAGGTTGTGCTCCATCGCGATCTCCGCGGCCGTCGCGACCTGGGCGGGGGTGCCGCCCATCAGCTGGCACAGCGCGGCGGCGGCCATCGAGGTGGCGGTGCCGACCTCGCCCTGGCAGCCGACCTCGGCGCCCGAGATGCTGGCGTGGGTCTTGACCAGCATCGCGATCGCGGCGGCGGTGGCCAGCGCCCCACGGACCTCCTCGGTGGTGTGGCCCCGGCGATCGGCCGCCTCGACCAGGGTGGCCGGCACGATGCCGGCGGCACCGTTGGTGGGCGCGGTGACGATGCGGCCGCCGGCGGCGTTCTCCTCCTGCACCGCGAACGCGTAGGCCTGGGCCCGGGCGATGTGCTCGTAGGCGTCGCCGACCTGGCCGGACTCGACTCGGGCAAGCAGCTCGGGGGCACGCCGGTGGACGCCCAGACCGCCGGGCAGCTCGCCGCGGGTGGCCAGCCCCGCCCGGATGCACTCGCGGAAGGAGTCCCAGACCCGGTCCAGGTGTGCCTCGGCGGCGCTGCCGTCGTCGTCGGCCAGCGCGCGCTCGTTGGCCAGCACGACGTCACCCAGGGTCCCGCCCAGCGTCGCGGCCTGCGCCAGCAAGGACTCGGCGTCGGTGAACGGCAGGGGGACCTCACGCGGCTTGCCGGGGCCGTCGCCGTCGGCGACCTCCTCGGGCCGGCGGATGAAGCCGCCGCCGATCGAGCACCAGGTGTCGGCGAACGTGCCCTGCGGTCCGTCGATGGTGAAGACCATCGTGTTGGGGTGCGGCAGCACCTCGTCGCGGGTGTCGCGGGCACGCAGGAACCTGACGTCGTCCGGGTCCAGGCTGACCTGCCCGTCGCCGGGCCATGGCACGACCGGGTCGGCGGCAAGGCGGTCCCGCAGCGTCAGCACGTCGGTGGGCACGCAGTCGTCGGGCTGCCAGCCGAACAGGCCCGCCATGACCGCCAGGTCGCTGTGGTGCCCCCGGCCGGTCGCGCCCAGCGACCCCTTCAGGTCCACCGACAGCCGCCCGTGCGTGTGCCCGGCGGCGATCGCGGCCTCGCGGAAGAACAGGGCGGCGCGCATCGGCCCGACCGTGTGGCTGGACGAGGGCCCCAGGCCGATGCGGAACAGGTTCGCCAGCCGGATGTTGATGGGGGCCGTGGTGGTGGTCGGGCTCATGGTCTCCATGGTGACGCATCGCCGGGTGCAGCGACCGTCACCACGACTTAGGACGATGTGTCCCACCGTCATCCCCAGCCTGTGGACAACTTGTGGAGTACCGCCTGAGGGGTGTGGACGGGCATCCGGCAATGTGTGGATAACCGGGGCGCATCTGTGGGTGGCCGAACCGCCGCTGCCGACATGACCTGATCTGCCGACGGGCAGATGACGATGTCGCACCCCGGTGGCAGAGTGCGTCCGTCTGCCCGATCCACGGCCCGGCACTGGAGCACCCTCACCGATGTCCTCACCGCCCGACTACGACGCGGGTCCACCGCCCTCAGCCCCCGCATCCTCCGGGTACGACCGCACGCCGCCGTACTCGCTCGAGGCCGAGATCAGCGTCCTGGGCAGCATGCTGCTCAGCTCCGACGCGATCTCGGAGGTGTCGGAGCTGGTGCAGCCCGAGGACTTCTACCGCGGGGCGCACCGCGTCATGTTCGAGGCGATGCGCGACCTGTACGACAAGGGCGAGCCGGTCGACTCCGTCACGCTGGCCGACGAGCTGCAGCACCGCGGCAAGCTCGAGGACGTCGGTGGGGCGCTGGCCATCACCGACATCTCCGCGCAGGTGCCCACGCCCGCCAACGCCGTGTACTACGCGCGGATCGTCAACGACCGGGCCCTGAAGCGCCGCCTGATCGAGGCAGGCAGCTCGCTGACCCGCCTGGGCTTCGACGTCGAGAAGACCGGCGTCGACGCCGTGGACGAGGCCGAGGCGCTGGTCTTCGAGCTGGCCAACAACCAGCGCAGCGGCGACTTCGTCCCGATGCGCGACCTGCTGCTCGAGGCGTTCGACCTGATCGAGAAGCTGCACGAGTCCGACTCGGCCATCACCGGCCTCGAGACGGGCTTCAGCGACTTCGACGAGCTGACGTCGGGGCTGCAGCCCGGCCAGCTGGTCGTGCTGGCCGCCCGTCCTGCGATGGGCAAGTCGACCCTGGTCACCAACATCCTGTCCCACGTCACCGCCACCCAGCGCAAGCCCGCGGTCATCTTCAGCCTGGAGATGAGCCAGATGGAGATCGTCAACCGCATGCTGTCGGCGGAGGCGCGCATCGACTCCGACCGCATGCGGACCGGCAAGCTGCGGGCCGACGACTGGCCCAAGCTGTCCAAGGCCATGGGCAAGCTGGCCGAGGCGCCGCTGTTCATCGACGACACCCCGGGCATCTCGATGATGGAGATCCGCTCGAAGTGCCGCCGGATCCACCAGCGCCACGGCATGTCGATGGTGGTCGTGGACTACCTGCAGCTGATGGAGTCCCACAAGTCCAAGTCCGAGGGGCGTGTGCAGGAGGTCGCGGAGTTCTCGCGTGGCCTGAAGGTGCTGGGCAAGGAGCTCGGCTGCCCCGTCATCGCCCTGTCCCAGCTGTCCCGCAAGCCAGAGGAGCGCACCGACCGTCGTCCGCTGCTGTCGGACCTGCGCGAGTCCGGCGCCATCGAGCAGGACGCCGACATCGTCGGGTTCATCTACCGCGACGAGGTCTACAACCCCGACACCGAGGCCAAGGGCGAGGCCGAGCTGATCATCGCCAAGCACCGTGCGGGTCGGCTGGACACCGTGCGGCTGTCCTTCCTGGGGCACCACTCGCGGTTCGCCAACCTGGCCCGCACCCCCGGCAGCTACGGCGGTGGCGCACCCCACGGCGCCCCGCCGCCCGTGCACGCCGCCGGCCCGCCGCCCGGCGCGATCTGACCCCCACGACTGACCGGCGTGGGCGCACGCCTGAAACCGTCCAGGGGTGTCCCCCCGGACACCCAACGGACCCCCACGGGGCCGCACAGCAACCTCGTATGCTGTGCCCAGCGAAGGGGAGTACCCCACCCGCGGCGCGACGTCATCACGGTCCTCCAGACCCGTTTCGCCGGTTCATGGCTCCATGGATGGGAAGACCTTCTCGACAGGACCCCACGTCTACGAGGAGCTGTTCCCGATGTCATCCGTCATCGTCCTGGCCGCAGAGGCCAGCACGTCCGCCGCACGCTTCGCCGACTTCGACGTCCCCAGCTGGGCGTGGTGGGCGCTGGGGATCGGCATCATCACGCTGCTGCTCCTCGACGTCCTGCTGGTGCACCGCAAGCCCCACGAGGTCTCCTTCAAGGAGGCCATCATCGAGTCCGC
>JBFKGB010000384.1:0-3547 GCA_041633535.1 Euzebya sp.
GACCGAGGACGAGCCCTCCGAGGACCAGCCGACCGAGGACGAGCCCTCCGAGGACCAGCCCTCCGAGGACCGGCCGACCGAGGACCAGTCCTCGACGACGGACGACGACGTGGTCGACGGTCCTGCCGCCCGGACGGACGACGAGAGCGTGACCGACCAGGGCGCGGACGCCGCGGGCGACGCCGACCAGGTCGATGGCGCTGCGACCGGCGACGCCGAGATCGATGCCGACCCGGCCGATGACACCGAGGTCGACCGTTCGGGGATCCTGGACGCCGGCGCCGACCCCGTCACCGCCGCCGACCCGGAGCACCTGGCCGGCGTCGGCCCGCTCGACGACGACGCCGCGACTGACGGCACCACGACCGACGGCACCACGACCGACGGCGCCACCTCCGACGGCGTCACCGCCGACAGCGTCACCGCCGACTCGGACGGCACCACGCCGGCAGCGTCCGGCAGCCGTGGTGGTCTGGTGGTCGGCGGGATCCTGCTGGTCCTCGCGCTGGTCCTGGGTGGCGTGCTGCTGACCCGGGGCGGCGGGTCGACCACGGCCTACACCGCCTACGGCGAGGAGGTCTCGGTCGAGACCCTCCAGAGCCGCCTGGAGGGCCTGGTGTCGCCCGAGCTGGTCGCGGTCGTGGGGTCCATCGAGGACGCCACGCCCGAGCAGCAGGCTGCCCTGGCCGCGGGCATCAGCACGGTCATCACCCAGGACGTCATGGCACGCGCCGCCGAGCAGGACGGCATCGAGGTGACCGAGGAGGACATCGACGCCCAGATCGAGGAGATCATCGGCACCGCGTTCGGTGGGGACCGCGCCGCCTTCGAGGCCCAGATCCAGGAGGCCGGGATCACCGAGGAGGGCGTCCGCGCCCAGTTCCGCACGGCGCTGCTGGCCGAGGCCCTGGTCAGCGACTCGATCGAGCCGGTCGACGAGGAGGCCATCCAGCAGGCCTACGACGAGAACTTCGGCGAGGCCACGGTCGCCCACATCCTCACCGAGACCGAGGAGGAGGCGCAGGCCGCCATCGACCGCATCGAGGCCGGCGAGGACTTCGCCGAGGTCGCCAGCGAGCTGTCCATCGACCCGGGCAGCGGCCCGCAGGGTGGCGAGCTGGGCCCCCTCGTCCCCGGTCAGTTCGTCCCCGAGTTCGAGGAGGCCGCGCTGGGCCTGGAGGCCGGTGAGCTGAGCGAGCCGGTCGAGACCCAGTTCGGCTTCCACGTCATCACCATCGGCGAGCCCCTCACGCTTGAGGAGGTGCGCGATCAGATCGCGCAGGGCCTGGAGGACCAGGGCATGAACGCCGGGTTCGTGCAGCTGGCCGCCGACCTCGACGAGGCCGCCATGGTCACCGTCAACCCGTCGTTCGGTGCCTGGGGTGGCATCGCCCAGGGCGTCGTGGCCCCGCAGGCCGACCTGCCCCTCCCCACCGAGGGCGCCCCGCTGCCCACCGAGGGCTGATCCCCGGGCTTGTGACGCAGGGGGGTTCCCACCGTCGGGCCCGCCTGCTAGCGTCGATCGGCTTTGCACACCGCCGCCGAGGACGCCGACACGGCCCTCCTGACCGCCTACCTGCGGCCGGAGGGCCGCGCCCTCGTGCCGCTGGTGGCCCTCCTGCTGGTGGCGATGCTGCTGCCGGTCGCCGGCCCGGTGCTGCTGGGCCGGGTCGTCGACGGTGCGCTGGCCGGTCGGGACACCGCGTCGCTGCTGGCCATGACGGCCGTCTTCCTGGCCGTGACGCTGACCGGCGACGCGCTGCAGCTGCTGGTCACCGCACGGGCGGTGCGGCTGGCGTGGCGGGTCGGGAACCGGCTGCGTCTGGACCTGTGCCGTCACGCGCTGTCGCTGGACCTGACATGGCACGGCGGGCACAGCCCGGGACAGCTGATCGAGCGCATCGACGGGGACGTCGAGTCCATCGTCACGTTCTCCTCCACGGCAGTGTTGAACCTGCTGGGCAACGCCATCCTGCTGATAGGCACCCTGGCGGTCGCGGTCGTGATCGAGTGGCGGGCGGGGCTGCTGATCACGTTCGTGGCGCTGCTGGCCGTGCTGGTGATGCGCGTGCTGCGTCGTGCCGCCGTCCCCCTGTACGACGCCGAGCGGGAGGTCCAGGCAGGGCTGTACGGCGACCTGGAGGAGCGGCTGGGTGGCCTCGAGGACCTGCGTGCCAACGGTGGGGGCGACCATGCGGTCCACCGTCTGCAGACGGCGTCCGCCCGGTGGTGGTCCATCGCGCGACGGGCCTCGCTGCGGGGCGAGGGTGCCTACGCCCTGGCCGCCGCCACGTTCACCGTCGGCTCGGTGGCGACCCTGGGTCTGGCCATCTGGCTGCACCTGCGCGGACAGCTGTCGCTGGGTGAGACCCTGGCGCTGTTCCGGTTCTCACAGATGGTCCGCAACCCGCTCGAGGTCGCGGCCGAGCAGCTGACGGAGCTGCAGCGGGCCGTCGCCGGCACCCGCCGGGCCGCCCGCCTGCTGTCTACCGAACCGCTGCTGCGTGATGGACGCGGTGACGTGCTGCCCCCCGGACCCCTCGCGGTGGATCTCGACGGCGTCGGCTTCGCCTACCCCGACGAGCCCGACCGCCCGGTCCTGACCGACGTCGACCTGCACCTGGCACCGGGGACGGTGCTGGGCGTGGTGGGACGGACCGGCAGCGGCAAGACCTCCCTGGGCCGGCTGCTGCTGCGGTTCTGGGACGTCAGCAGCGGCAGTCTCCGCCTGGGCGGTGTCGACGTGCGCGACACCACCCAGGTGCACCTGCGGCACCGCGTCGCGGTGGTCACGCAGGAGGTCCAGATCCTGCGGGCGACCCTGCGGGACAACCTGACGCTGCTCGGCACCGTCGAGGTCGACGACGAGGACCTGCGACGGGCCCTCGGCGACGTCGGCCTGGGCCGGTGGCTGGACAGCCTGCCCGCTGGTCTGGACACCCAGCTGGACGGGGGGACGACGTTGTCGGCCGGGCAGGCGCAGCTGCTGGCGCTGGCCCGCATCCTGCTGACGGACCCGGGTCTGGTGGTGCTGGACGAGGCCACCAGCCGGCTGGACCCGATGACGGAGGAGCTGGTGTCGCGCGCCACGGCGACCGCGCTGGCTGGCCGGACCGTGATGGTCATCGCCCACCGGCTGGAGACGCTGGACCGTGTCGACGAGGTCCTGATGGTCCACGACGGCCGGGTCGTCGAGCACGGGCGGCGCGAGACGCTGCTGGCGGACCCCCTCAGCCGGTACGCCCGTCTGCGGGCCGACGCCGGCGCGACGATCGCGGAGGAGCTGCGGTGAGCGCGGCCGGTCGCACCGTACGGCGGATCGTCCGTCAGGAGCCTGTCGCCTACGTCCACGCGCTGCTGGTCTGGACGCTGTTCCACTCCCTCCCCGTCCTGTCGGGGGTCCTGCTGAAGGTCCTGCTGGACGACGTCCAGGCCGACGGCAGCGGACGGCTGGTCTGGGGGCTGCTGGCCGCCCTCGCCGGGGTCGAGGTGGGCCGCTGGGCGGTGCTGCTGTGGTCGGTGCGGCAGTGGATGGGGGTGTGGGTCC
>JBFKGB010000385.1:0-3536 GCA_041633535.1 Euzebya sp.
GATGTCATCGGAACCGAGGGCATCCTCGGCGCGCACCGCCGCAGCGACGATCCACCGGACCTCGGTCGTCTGGTGGATGTCGGCGTCCTCGTGCCGTCCACGGCCGCGCCGGCGGTCGTCGCGGGGTCGGAACAGCCCGACATCCTGACGGAGGATCCGGCCGTGGACGTCACCCAGCCGGGGGCTGGGGTCGATCCCGAGCTCGTCGGCGAACAGCACGACGGTGTCCCGGTACAGCTCGAGGGCCTCTGCATGACGCCCGCTGCGGAACAGTGCCACCATCAGCCGGGCACGGAGGTCCTCTCGCAGCGGGTCGTGGGCGACCAGGTCGGCCAGCTCCGGGAGGACCTGCTCATGTCGACCAGCAGCCAGCTCGGCGTCCATCAGCCGTTCCGCAGTGGTCAGCCGGAGCTCGTGCAGCCTGGAGACCTCGGCCGCCGCCCACGGCCGTTCCGCGACGTCGGCGAACGCCTCCCCCCGCCACAGCCCCAGCGCGTTGCGCAGGATCTGCGCCGAACGTGGGGCCTCGCCGTTGGCCATGACCCGTGTCCCGTCCGCCAGCGCGGCCTCGAAGCGCCCCGCGTCCGTCCGTCCAGGGTCCACATCCAGCGCGTAGCCCGCCCCGTCGCTGCGGAGCACGTCGCGGTCCTCCGCGAGCAGCCGTCGCAGCTCCGACACGTAGACCTGCACCGACTTGCGGGCGGTCCGGGGCTGGTCCTGTCCCCACAGGTCCTCCACGAGCCGGTCCGTGGCCACGGGACGCCCGGGGTCCAGCAGCAGCCGGCACAGCAGACGACGGTGCCCGTCGCGGCGGATCGTGACCTCGCCGTCGCGCCCGTGCACCGACAACGGTCCCAGCACGCCGAACCACATCGGGGAACCCCTCTCGCGATGTCGGTCACCTCACCTTACCGCCCCCTTACCGGCTCCCGGTGTGCTGTCCGTGATCCGCCACACGGCGTGGCGGTGACACACCCACTGGAGGGACCGACATGCTCCTGCACTCCGACCGCCCGACCCGAACCGCCACCCGCCGATCGACGACCAGCTTCTCCGTCATCCTGGTGACCCTCGCCGTCGTCGTCGGCCTGCCCGTCGCCCTGCTGATGCTGGGTGAGCCGCGGCCGACCACGGGCGACGACCCCGTCTTCCTCCCGCAGCCGCCGGCCTACGCCGTCCCCGACGTCGCAGGCATCCCCGACGACGCCGACGTCCTCAGCTCGCAGGTGCTCAGCGAGATGCGGGACGCCCGCACCCAGCCCCCGGCCGACATCCGTGACGCCGAGGGACGGTCGCTGATCGACCTGGGCCGTTCGACGATGGACGCCCCGGCCCGCCCGGACGCGGCCGAGATCCGCGCGCTGCTGCGCTGACCGTCGCCACCACCCTGCCGTGCCCGGGGCCGACATCCACAGCGGACGTCGGCCCCGGGCACTCCCTCGCGTGGGATCAGCGGCTGACCACCCGTCGGGCCACGCCCAGCGCGACCTGGCCCAGGACCAGGACGCTGAGGCCACCGGTCAGGGCCAGCGCCCACATCTCGGCGGTGGGGGTGACCACGCCCAGGACGCCGGCCAGCGGCGGCAGGTACAGGCCGACCAGCAGCAGGCTGAACGACACGCCCAGGGACCCCCACAGCACACCGCTGCGGGTCAGGGCGTTGCGGACGATCGGGTCGCGGGGGCTGCGCATGTTGAACACGTGCACCAGCCGCGCGATCACGAAGGCCATGAACGACACGGTGACGGCGGCCTCGACCTCGAGACCCGCAGGGCCCAGCGACCAGGCGAACGTCGCCAGGGTCGTCGCGGCGATCAGGACGGCCCAGGCGCTCGTCTGCACCCAGCGGCTGCGGGTCATGATCGGCGTGTCGGGGTCGCGTGGTGCCCGCTCCAGCACGGACCGGTCGCCCTTGACCAGACCCAGGGCCGAGGCGGGGAACACGTCGGAGGCCAGGTTGATGAACAGGATCTGCAGCGGCAGCAGCGGCAGCGCCGACCCGACCAGCGCAGCGGCGGTGACGGCCAGGATCTCGCCCAGGTTCCCGCTGAGCAGGTAGACCACGAAGCGGACGATGTTGGCGAAGATCGTCCGGCCCTCGCGGATCGCCTCGACGATCGTCTCGAAGGCGTCGTCCTGCAGGATGATGTCGGCGGCGTCGCGTGCCACCTGGGTGCCCTGCAGCCCCATGGCGATGCCGATGTCGGCGGCCTTCAGCGCCGGCGCGTCGTTGACGCCGTCGCCGGTCATGCCGACGACCGACCCCCGCTCCTGGGCCAGCGCGACCAGGTCCAGCTTCTGGCGGGGCTCCATGCGTGCGAACACCCGCGTGCGGCCCAGGCGTTCGCGGAACTCCTCGTCCCACTCCTCCTTCGGCGGCACGTCGCTGCCACGCAGGACCTCGATGTCGTCGGGGTCCCCCTCGACCAGCCCGATCTGCCGGGCGATCGCCTTGGCGGTCGCGACCTGGTCACCGGTGACCATGACGACCTCGACCCCGGCGGTGTGGCAGGCCGCGATCGCCTCGGTGGTGGCGGCACGCGGCGGGTCCAGCAGCCCGACCCATCCGAGCAGCTCCAGCTCCTCGTACGGGGCGTCGTCGGTGGACGACACCACCTTCCGTGCCAGCCCCAGGACCCGCAGGCCCTCGCCGGCCAGCTGTGTCTGGGACTCTAGCCACGACGCCTTCCACTCGGCGTCCAGCGGCTCGCCGGACGCGGTCCGCGTGCAGGCCTCCAGCACCGCCCCCGGGGCGCCCTTCACCGCGACCAGCAGCTCGCCGGTCGGCAGGTGGTCACTGTCGGACCCAGACGGCAGCCGGTGGTAGGTCGCCATCATCCGGGTGTCGCGGTCGAAGGCGACCTCCTTCTGCTCGGGGGCCTGGTCCAGCAGGGCGGACCGGTCGCCGATGCCGACGGTCAGCGCGGCCCGCTGCAGCGCGGTCTCCATCGGATCGCCGACGTCGTCACCGGGGTCCTCGCCCAGCTCGGCGTTGCCGCACAGCGCCGCGACGGCCAGGGCCTGGCGGGCCTGCAGCGGCAGCTCCTCGGTCAGGGACTCGCCGGTGCCGGGCAGGTCGACGCGCAGGTCGCCCTCCAGCAGCAGCACACGCGCCTGCATCCGGCCCTCGGTCAGGGTGCCGGTCTTGTCGGTGAACACCACGCCGGCGGACCCCAACGTCTCGACGGAGGCCAGCCGCTTGACCAGCGCGTTGTGGTCGGCCATGCGCACGACGCCGCGGGCCAGCGCCAGCGTCGCGACGACCGCGAGCCCCTCGGGCACCGCCGCCACGGCCAGGGCCACGGCGATCTCGATCATCTCCTGCACCGGCTGACCCACGGCGATACCGGCGCCGGCGACGACGATGCCGACCAGGATGACCGCGCCGATCAGGGCCTTGCCCAGGGCGTCCAGCTGACGCTCCAGCGGCGTGTCGTCGTCCCCGCCGGCCTCCTCGACCAGCGTCGAGACCTGCCCGATCTCGGTGTCGGTCGCGGTGGCGACCACGATCCCCTCACCGCTGCCGACGCTGACCC
>JBFKGB010000386.1:0-3535 GCA_041633535.1 Euzebya sp.
GCCGCCGTTGAACAGCACGGCGTCCTCGACCACGGCGTAGACGATGTCGTGGTCCTGCTCGGGCCCCTTGGCGGTGCCGTACTCGATGCGACCCAGGCGCTCGCGGCCGCCGGCTGCGGAGTCCAGCCCGTCCAGACGCTGGAAGGTGCCGGGCTCGCCGCTCTCGGACACGTAGACGCCGTTGCCCTCGGAGTGGACGAAGCCACCCGAGACGTCCTCGAGCATGCCGGCGCGGTAGCCGACGGCTGCCATGACGGTGCCGCCCTCGGTGTCCTCACCGACGCCCCCCGGGGCCTTGATCACCACGTCGGTGACGAAGTGGGCGTAGTTGCAGGTCTCGATGTTGTAGTCGCCCGCGCAGGTGCCCACGGGCAGGACCACGTCGGTGTAGGTGCGGCCGGCGTCGGCCGAGCGGAACAGCCCGCGACCGGTGGCGGCGTAGACGACGTCGGGGTCGGTCGGGTCGGCCTCCACGGCGAAGGCGAGGGTGCCGTCCGGTGGGCCCTCGGCGCGGGTCCAGGTGGCGCCCAGGTCATCGGACCAGAACGCGCCCAGCCCGGTGAAGGAGGCGCCGCCGAAGGTGTGCTCACCCGTCAGCACGATGAGGGTCCCGTCGGGGCCGCCGTTGGGCGTCCAGGTCACGGCGGAGGTCACCTGCGTGGGCAGCGACTCCCCGACGGAGGTCCAGCTGTCCCCCTGGTCCAGGCTCATCCAGACCCCGGAGGTGCCGATCGCGGCGAACAGCCGGTTGTTGGCCTCGTCGTAGAAGAAGTCATCGATCCGCCCGGTCGAGTCCTCGATGCCCTGCTGGGCGTCGTAGGGGGCCTCGTCGAAGTTGAGGGGGCCCTGCCCGTGCAGGACCAGCTCCCCGTCGCTGCCGTTGACGGTGGCGCCGGAGTCGATCATGGCCTGACGCTGGTCGGCGGCGGCGAGCCGCGCGCCCGGCGCCGGCTGCAGGAACGGGGCGCTGATCCGCGCGTCGTTCTGGGCGTTGCGCGTCGCCATGTCCGTGAAGGACTCCATGGTGGCGGGACGGCAGTCACCGGGGACCTCGATCTCGCCCGGCCCCTGGTAGATCGCCGGCACCTGGTCCCGCTGGTCGGGGGCGGCAAGGCGCGGCTCGGGCGCCACGGCGCGGACGGTGCCGGGCGGGCAGTCGATCAGGTCGGTGCCCAGGCCGGTGACGGCGTAGACCCCGGCTGCGAGCACGGCGAGCACGGCGACGGCTGCCGCACCCCCCTTGTATCGGCGGGTGGTTGGGCGCAAGGGATAACTCCGGGGGTCGGCGGGGGCGGCTGCGCGGGCGCAGCACGGAGGGGTTCGGTCGGCGGGTGGACGGCTCGGCGGAGCCGTCGGTCGTGCACTGGTGTACACGTACGGCGGTCAGGTCACGTTACGGCCGAGGGGGGTAGACGGCATCCCCCGATGCCGGATGGGCCCCTCAGGCCGCGGACAGGCGGGCCTCGAGCGCATCGTCCATCGCCGCGTAGCGTCCGTCGAGGACGCCCTTGACGAGCCTGGTCACGACAGCGAGGGGGCCCTCGAAGACCTCCTGGTGGTGCAGGATGCAGCCGTCGTCGGTCGCCTCGAGCCGCAGCGTGTGCTCGGCCTCGGCACCCAGCGGGCCACCCCCGCCCCAGGACAGGGCGACACCACGGTCGGCGACCCGGACCCGGGCGGGCAGGACCAGGGGGGTGGAGCGTGGGAGGATCAGGAGGCGTGCACCGACGGCGGCGACACCGCGGGCACGGAACGTGGGGTTCCACTCAGACCAGCGGCCGAAGTCGGCCAGGACGTCGTAGACCCGGACCGGGTCGGCGTCGAGGCGGCGGGCGGGGGTGGACACCACGGTGGTCGGCATGTCGGCGCATGGTCCGGGACCGCCACCCCGGCGGTCAAATCAGGCCCGCTCGGTCGTGTCGTAGCTGAAGACGCCGACCTGGCACCTGGGGCACCGGCTGGCGCTCACCTCCACGATGCGGTCCTCCGCCTCGCCTCCCGCGACCCGCACCGCTCGACGGGGCGGCCCGTCGGCCGCGGTCAGCCGTCGCTGGCCCTCCGCTGCCCAGCGAAGGTCCACCCCCGTGATGAACCCCTCCTCCAGAGGGGTGTCGCACATCCTGCAGCGATCCATCAGGTCCTCCATCGGCAGGCACCGACGGCTCTTGACACCCCACACACCGATGAGGGACCCACGTCAGCCGGACGTGCCGTTGATCGTCGCGCGCATCCCGGCGGCACGGCTGCGCGTCTCGGCGTCCAGGCACTCCGGGCGCTCGTCCGCACCGGACAGGGCGAACACCAGGTCCGAGGCCAGCAGGGCGTCGGACTCCTCGGCGGCCACGAACCGCTGCCCGCGCTCCAGCGCAGCCTCCACGACCTCGACCACCTGGGGACAGCTCATCCCGTCGCTGACAGCCGGGAGCCCTTCGGGGGCGGACTGGCAGCCGGACAGCACGACCGCGGTCAGCAGCCATACGATCGCAGCACCACGCATGAGCGGACGTTAGCGTCGCTCCTCCGGTCCTGCACGGGTCAGGTCGAGGAGGGCGGGTCCGGGAAGCCTGACAGGTCGGAGGGGAGCCCGTACCAGGTCGAGTGGTGGCGCCGCAGCCCCAGGTGGTCGTAGACCTCGTCGACGTCGGGCGCCGAGGACACCACCAGCAGCGTCTGATCGCAGGCGTCGCGCGTGGCCTCCACCAGCATCCGACCGATGCCCTGTCCCTGGTGCGCCTCCACGACCGCCAGGTCGCACAGGTACGTGGCGAAGCCGCCGTCGCTGATACAGCGGACGACGCCCACGAGCTGACCGTCATCGGTGCGTGCGGTGACCACCGGGGCGCTGCGGGCCAGGAGGGCCCCGACACGGGCGACGTCACCGTAGGGCCGACGGGTCGCGAGCCCTGATCCCTCCATGACCGTCAGGTACTCGTCGACGTCGATGCGGTCCTCGACCGCCACGGTGACATCCGCCATCGCTGTGCTCCTAGTAGCTGGTGCCGGTCACGTACTCGCGGAGGGACTCCGCCTGCGTCTCCAGCTCGTCCATCCGGTTCTTGACGACGTCGCCGATGCTGATGATGCCGATGAGCCGTCCGTCGTCGACGACCGGGACGTGCCGGATGCGGTGGGTCGTCATGGTCTCCATCAGGCTGTCCACGGTCGCGTCCAGGCCCACGACGTGGACGTCGGCGGTCATCGTGACGGCCACGGACACCGAGGAGGTGGCCACGCCGTCGTCGGCGGCGAAGCGACGGACGATGTCCCGCTCGCTGAGGATCCCGTCCACGGTCTGGCCGTCAGCGCTGACGACGACGGCGCCGATGTTGTGCTCGGCGAGCAGCGCGGCCGCGCGTCCAAGCGTGGCCGCAGGCTGGATCGTCACCACCTCGGCACCCTTGCGGTTGATGATCGTCTCGACGGTCTGTGCCATGTCGTTGACCCTCCAGTCCCTGATCGGCTCCACGGTCGAGCTGACCGACCGTGAGCTGATCCTGTCACCAATCGCGCCGCTTGTCGCGCCGGTTGCCGGTCC
>JBFKGB010000387.1:0-3530 GCA_041633535.1 Euzebya sp.
CAACGCCGGGTCACCGACCTCGTGCTGTCCGCCGCCGGGGCCTGAACGGCGGCACGGTGCACACTGGCGGCCGAGGGGGCGTGGCCCAACTGGCAGAGGCACCCGGCTTAAACCCGGCACAGGTGTGGGTTCGAATCCCATCGCCCCCACGCAGCGCCAGGTGTGGCATCGTGCCTGTCCCGGCGGGAACCAGGAGGTGAGTTGATGGACACCGCGATCCAGGTCGTGGGTGTGGTCGTGTACGGCCTCCTGATGCTCGCCGCGCTGTCCTTCGCGCGTCAGCAGCGGTCACGCGCAGCGACCTGGGCCGCGCTCACGTTCGCCGACCTCGAGCTGATCGTCGGGCTGGGGGCCATCGCCCCCGACGTGCAGCCGAACGGTGGACGGCTGACGGGTGAGGCGCTGTACCAGGACCTGACCGTGCTGCTGCTGACGGTCTTCCCCTACCTGCTGCACCGCTTCGTCAGGGCCCTGCGCCCCCGCACGGGCGCGCTGGAGCGGATCATCGACGTCGGCCTGGCCGGCATGGTCGCATGGACCCTCCTGGCCCCACCGCTGCCCGCTGCCGACGTCGAGCGCCCGGCCTGGGTGCTGGCCTTCACGGGGGTGTTCCTGCTGTGGTGGACGGTGGTGTTCGCCAGCGTGGCATGGCAGCTGTGGCGGATGGGACGCGACCAGCCGGGCATCGTCCGCAACAGGATGCGGCTGATGGGCAGCGCTGCGATCCTGATGAACCTGGCGTTGATGGCCAGCGTGTTCGCCGGACCGGACGCCGACGCCATCACGCGGCTGCTCACCGCCGCGCTCGGCTGGACCTCGGGCCTGCTGTTCCTGGTGGGGATCATGCCGCCGCCGTCGCTGCGGCTGCTGTGGCGCAACATCGACGAGGGCGCCCTGCGCGTCGCCGAGAGCGGGCTGCTGGGGGCCCGGTCCCGCACCGAGGCGGCCGAGGCCGTCGTCGGCGCCGCCGCCTGGCTGGTGGGCGGGTCGTCCAGCACCATCACCGACGTCACGGGCGAGAC
The DNA here is from genome assembly GCA_041633535.1 of Euzebya sp. Taxonomy (GTDB): domain Bacteria; phylum Actinomycetota; class Nitriliruptoria; order Euzebyales; family Euzebyaceae; genus Euzebya. Next base: position 1,023 of record JBFKGB010000387.1, read on the forward strand.
GCTGGCCCACGTCGGGACCGTGCACGAATCCGGGGACCCGCTGGTGGTCCGGGGGACCAACAGCGTGGTGCGCGTGGTCCCCGGACGGCTCAGCCCCGTCCTGGGACAGGGCGAGCAGGACCTCCTGGCACAGCTGTGCACCCACCTCGACCTCGCCCTGACGCGCATCGAGGCGCTGGCGGAGAGCGAACGCCTGCGGGCGGAGGCCGAGCGGTCCACCGAGGACCTGCAGCAGCTGGTCTACGGCGTCAGCCACGACCTGCGCAACCCGCTGGTCACGATCACCGGGTTCCTGAAGCTGCTGGAGCGCCAGGAGGGGCTGACGGACCACAGCACCATGCTGATCGAGCGGATCAACGCCTCGGCCGCCTACATGGAGCGTCTGGTCAACGACCTGCTGCAGCTGTCACGCGTGGGGCACGCGGACGCCGAGCGGACCGACGTGCCGCTGGGCGAGGTCCTCGAGATGGTCATCGCCGACCTCGCGATCCGCTACCCCGACCTGGTGGTCGACGTCGGTCCGCTGCCGACCGTGCACATGAACAGCGTCCGGGCACGCCAGCTGTTCGCCAACCTCATCGAGAACGCCGCCCGCTACGCCCACCCCGACGGCGGCCCGGTGCACGTCACCGTCTCCTCCACCCAGTCGGGTGGGACGGCCGTCATCGACGTGGCCGACGACGGCGAGGGCATCCCCGAGGACCAGCGCGAACGGGTGTTCCAGATCTTCCAGCGGCTGCGTGGCTTCGACACCCGCTCCTCAGGCACCGGCATCGGTCTGACCATGTGTCGGCGTATCGTGGTGGAGGTCGGCGGAACGATCGCAGTCGCGGACTCGCCCGGAGGAACCACCATGAGGATCACCATGCCCACAGCGCGGACCCACGACGACGGGCAGGAGAACCCGTGAAGCGTCATGTCCGCGTGCTCGTGGCCGAGGACAACGAGGACCACCTGTTCCTGACCACGTTGGCGCTGCAGTCCCGCCCCGACGTGGAGGTCGAGGTGATCGCGGTCCGTGACGGCGTGGAGGCCATCGAGTACCTCGCCGGTGACGGGACGGCGCCGCCGACCGAGGAGCCGCCGGACCTCGTGCTGCTGGACCTGTCGATGCCCCGTCGGTCGGGGCTGCAGGTACTCGCCGACATCAAGGACGACAAGCGCCTGCAGTCCGTGCCAGTCGTCGTGCTGACCTCCAGCGACCAGCCCGAGGACATCCGCCAGTCCTACGACCTGGGCGCCAACTCCTACGTGACCAAGTCCGGCGACCTCACCCAGCTCGTCGACTACTGGATCCGGACCGCCTGCCTGCCGCCACGCTGAGCCTGCCGCGGGGCCTACTCGGCCCAGGCGGAGGGGCGGTCGACGGCGTCCACACGGACCAGGTCGCGGCCGGGCCGCGACACGTAGAGGTCCCCCAGGAAGGGCAGCGCCCCCGGTGCGCTGTGCCCCCGGACGAAGGGTGCCAGCGCGACGGTCACGTCCGCCGACACGGTGTCCCCGACCATCCCATCCGTCGGGTCGATGCCCGACGGGAGGTCCACGGCGATCAGCGGTGCCCCGGTGGCCGACAGCGCCCGGACCAGGCCGCGCACCGGCTCACGCAGGGGGCGGTGGAACCCGCGCCCCAGCATGGCGTCGACGATCACCCCGGCGCCGGCGACCCGCTGCATGACGCCGTCCAGCCCTGCGGCCGCGTGCGCCTCGACGACCTGCGGCGGCGTCACCTCCTCCTGCGTCAGCAGCTCCGCGACCGCGCGACCGACCTGACCGGTGCGGCCGGGACCGACCAGCACGACGACGGGCCCGGCCGGCCGGTGCCCCAGCTGACGGACGGCCGTGACGACGTCACGCGCGACCTGCTCGAGGTCGGGCGAGGGCGCGTCGTCGGGACGCAGCGACATCTGCTCCATCGTCAGACCTCGCAGACGTGACCGGGCGAGGGAGGACGACGGGGTGAGGCCGGCGGACTCGGGGTCCTCCCACGGCCGGACATGACGGTCGTCGTCCAGGTCGCTGGGCAGCACCCCGTCGCTCCAGTCGGGGTCGACCACGTGCAGCAGGACCCCCGTCACCACCGCCGTCGCGCCCCACAGCAGCCGCTGGGGAGCCAGCTGCCACGCCCAGGTCGCCCCCTCTGCGCTCAGCGGGACCGCACGCCAGCGGTCGGGCTGCCGGAGGGTCTCGGTCGACACGGTCATGATCTCGGCGACCTCGTCGGGGTTGGGGCGCAACGGGTGGGGGTCGTCCCACAGCGCCACGACCGCCGACATCCAGAACCGTGACGGCGGGATGTAGAAGGCCGGCAGACGTCCCAGGACGGTCACCCCGTCGGTGTCCAGGCCGATCTCCTCCTGCGCCTCGCGCAGGGCCGCTGCGATGATCGACTCGCCGGGGTCGACCCGACCGCCGGGGAAGCTGATCTGTCCGGGGTGGCTGGACAGGTGCGGCTGCCGTCGGGTGTAGGTGATCTCGAGGTGGTCGCCGGTGGGCCGCAGCAGCACCAGC
>JBFKGB010000388.1:0-3498 GCA_041633535.1 Euzebya sp.
CCCTCACGATCCGCCTGCATCGTGTGCTCCATCGCCGGACAGGAGCCCCTGGACGGACCACCGAGAAAGGCACGATCACTGATGACCACCACCATGAAGACCACGGGTGCACTGCTGCTGGCGGCGCTGCTGACAGGCCTGCTGTTCCTCTCGCCCGTCGGCATCTCGAACGCCCAGGACGCCGACCGGCCGCAGCAGGAGGAGCTGACCGACGAGGATCGGGAGGCCCGGCAGGCCGAGCGCCAAGCCGCCCAGCAGGCACGCACGGAGGCGTTCGCCGCTGCGCTCGGCGTCAGCAGCGACGAGGTCCTCGCCGCGGCCCGCACGGTCCTGTCCGACGAGCTGGACGCCAAGGTGGCGGCCGGCGACATCACCCAGGAGCGGGCCGAGGAGATCCTCAGCCGCTTCGACGAGCGCGACAGCCTGCCGCTGTTCGGCGGCGGTCGCGGCGGTCACGGCGGGCCGGGCCACCGCCGCTAGGCCACCACCAGAGGCCCTGACGGCCAGACGCCCCGCACTCCCCCCGGGTGCGGGCCGTCGCCATGCACGTATCGACCGTTCCGCGCAGAACCGCTCAGGTGCATGCCGGATCTGCCGATCAGCGTGCGACGTGCGTCGACGGACGGAAGGAACGGGGAGCAGGGCCCACCTGATGGGCCCTGCGTCGTTGTGCCTGCTCGCGCTGGCCCACGGCATGCTGCCACCCGCCTGGCACGTCCTGTGGGTCGCCGTCGTCGTCATCCTGGGTGTTGGCGCGATGGCCTGGGGGCTGCACCGCAATGCGGTCCCGGAGGGGTCCGGCTGGCGGCGCTTCGTGCTGGGCGTGGGGCTGTACGCCTCCGGCGACCTGGTCTGGGCGGTCGCCGAGGCGCTGCTGGGCCCCGGCAACGCCGTCGGCACGGCGGCCTGGTACGTCAGCCTGGCCGGACTGCCGGTCGTCGTCAGCGGCATGCGACGCGTCCTGGCGCCCGCCCGACGGGGCACGGACCTGGAGGGCCTGCTGGACTCCGCGATCATCACGCTGGCCGTGGCGCTCGTGGTGTGGCAGAGCACGATCCTCCCCGCCGTCGAGCAGGACGGGATGCTGTCCTACGGCGTCGTCGGCGCCATCCCCCTCCTGATCGTCTCCATGGGGCTGCTCGGCCTCGTCCTCACGCGGGGACTGCGTGGCGGCGGCACCCCCAGCGCCTGGCTGCTGGCCACCGCCATCCCCCTGACCGCGTTGACGTCGATGGTCTACTGGACGGTCGAGGCCGACCACGCGTGGCAGTCCGCGCCGGTCGCCCGGGTGCTGATGGCGTTGTCCTACGCCGCGGCGTCGGCGGCCCTCGGGCATCCCTCGCTGCTGTCGGTGGGCAGCGCCGAGCCGGTCAGGCCGACCAGCACCACCACCCGGGTCCTGATCGTCGGGTCCGCGGTGATGGTCGTGCCCGTCTGGCATGCGATGGAGTCGTGGCAGGACCTGTCGCCCACCGACGCGGTGGGCGGGGCCCTGGGCATCATCGTGACGGCCCTGGCGATCGGTCGGATCCTGGCGACCCTGCTGTCCCGCGAGGCCGCCGAGCGGGCGCTGCGCACCCGTGAGGCACGGTTCCGCTCGATGGCCCAGAACGCCTACGACTACGTGATCCTGGTCGACGCCCAGCAGCGGGTCATCTGGGGCAGCGACAACGCCGGCGGCATCACCGGCGTGGGGCTGGACCACATGATCGGCCGGTCGATCTTCACCGAGGTCCACCCCGACGACCAGGAGGTCGCCCTGGGGCTGTTCGAGGAGTGCGTCGCCCGGCCGGGACACGGCGTCCGCGGCAGCGTGCGGGCCGTCGCGGTCGACGGGACCGAGCGCTGGGTGGAGTTCTCGCTGTCCAACCAGCTGGCCACGCCGGCGGTCGGCGGTGTCGTCGTCAACTACCGCGACATCACCGAGACCCAGGCCACCCGTGAGGCCCTGCTGCACCGTGCGACCCACGACAGCCTGACGGGCCTGCCCAACCGGGCGCAGCTGATGCGGACCATCGAGGACGCCATCGCCTCCGGACAGCCCGGGATCGGGGTCCTGTTCCTGGACCTCGACCGGTTCAAGCTGGTCAACGACAGCCTGGGCCACCATGCCGGCGACCGCCTGCTGCAGCACGTGGCCGGACAGCTGCGTGGGATGGTCCGGGCCGAGGACACGGTCGCCCGCATCGGGGGCGACGAGTTCGTGGTGCTGTGCACCGGGCCCGACACCGTCGCCGGGCTCATGGACCTGGCGGCCCGGCTGTGCGAGGCCTTCGCCGCCCCCCTCGACCTGGACGGGCACCAGGTCACCGCGACCACCAGCATCGGCATCGCCGTCGCCGACGCGGACTCCACCCCCTCTGACCTGCTGCGGGACGCGGACACGGCGATGTACCGGGCCAAGGACGAGGGACGCAACGGCTTCCTGATGTTCGACCCGCGCTGGCGTGGCGAGTCCGCGGCGCGGCTGCGTGCCGAGCTGCGGCTGCGTCGCGCGCTGGACGAGGGCGTCGGTCTGCGGCTGCACTACCAGCCCGTGGTGGACCTGACGGACGGTCGCATGACCGCCGTCGAGGCCCTGCTGCGGTGGGAGCCGGGCCTGTTCGTCGACCGGGACGGCGAGACCCCGATGGACACCGGTGCGCTGATCGGGCTGGCGGAGGACTCCGGGCTGATCGGTCGTCTGGGCGAGTGGGTCGTGCAACGGGCATGCGCCGACCTGGCCGCCCTGGACCGCTGTGTCCCCGGCGTGCGGCTGGACCTGGCCGTCAACGTGTCAGGGGCCCAGCTGCGTCGCGAGGCGTTCGCCCTCACGATCGCCGCCGCGCTCGACCGAAACGACATCTGCCCGACCAGGCTGGTCATCGAGCTGACCGAGAGCGTCCTGGTGGAGGACGTCCCCACGGTCCGCAGCTCGCTGCAGGACCTGCGCGGCATGGGCGTCACCCTGGCGATGGACGACTTCGGGACCGGCTACTCCGCCCTCGCCAACCTCAAGCGCATCCCCTTCGGCATGGTCAAGATCGACCGCAGCTTCGTCGATGGCGTCGTGGACGACCCCGACGCCGCGGCCATCGTGCACGCCGTCGTGGGCATGGCGCACGCGCTGGGCCTGCAGGTCGTGGGCGAGGGGGTCGAGACGCCCGAGCAGAAGCTCGCATTGACCCGGATCGGCTGTGACCTGGCGCAGGGCTGGTACGTCGGCCGCCCCATGCCGCTGGAGGCGCTGGAGGCGCGGCTGCTGGCGGAGGACCGCCGCGCTGCGCAGGCGCGCGTGCAGACCCGCTGACCGACCCCGCTCGCTAGCGTGGGCGCGGTGCCGACCCGTCTGCGCCAGCTGCTGGACCGCCTGCCCCCTCGTCTGCGGGGCGCGGTCGACCTGGGTGTCGCCACCGTCCGTGACGCCGGCCACGACCGCGTGACGGGGCTGGCCGCCGAGATCGCCTTCTGGGTGCTGCTGAGCCTCCCGCCCCTCCTGCTGTCGGCCACGGCCGCGGC
>JBFKGB010000389.1:0-3481 GCA_041633535.1 Euzebya sp.
GCTGCTGCCCGACGGCACCGATGTGGAGGTCCGCAGCGGCGGCGTCGTGCAGCACCTGCAGCTGCAGTCGGGGCGTGCCCAGGCGTTGCTGGCGCCCGGGGCCCCCGCGACCGTCACCATCGCAGGGCGCACGGTGTCCGGATGACCCGCACCACTGCCAAGCGCATCACCGCGGTCCTCGTCGGCCTGCTCCTCGCACTGGCCGTCCTCTCCGGGCTGTCGCGGGCCGGTGAGCTGTGGCGCGCAAGCCTGCAGGGGGCCCGACCGGCCGACGCCTTCACCCCGGCCGACATCCTGCCGGTCGGCGGCGCGGCCGACGTCACCTTCCGTACCGACGGCATCCTCGGCCGCCCGCTGGACCCGGGCACGCGCGAGGCGATCGGGCGCGCCTGGAGCGAGGCGTGGATCCGCGCCGACGTGGCGGCGACCAGCGGGGACGGCAGCGACCTGCGCACCTCGTTCAGCGGCAGCGCGCTGACCCAGACCACGGCCGCGCTGCACCCCGACGGGACCGGCGTGCCGACGCAGGCACGTGGACATGACCTGGAGGTCAGGTTCTTCTCCGCCGACGGCGCCATCGCCGAGGTGCGGGCCCACGACCTGACCCTGCTGCGCACCGCCGTCACCGGCGACGGTCCCCGGGTCCAGCGGTGGACCGAGACGTGGGACGCGGTGATGCGGCTGCGCGACGGCCGCTGGCGGATCGACGTGATCACGCGCAGTGAGGCCCGGCTCCGGTAGGATCATGCCCATGGAGGGATCCGTGCGGGTGCTGGTCGTCGAGGATGCGCCCGACATGCGGATGATCGTCAGCGACACGCTGCGGGCCGACGGCTTCGTGGTCATCGAGGCGGCGGACGGACGGTCGGGGATCGAGGCGGTCGAGTCCGAGCAGCCGGACGTCGTCATCCTGGACCTCGTCCTGCCCGACATGGACGGCTTCGAGGTGTGCCGTGCGATCCGCGAACGCTCCGACGCCTACGTGCTGATGCTGACCGGCAAGACCGACGACGTCGACGCCGTCATCGGTCTCTCCGTGGGTGCCGACGACTACATGACCAAGCCCTTCTCGCCCCGGCTGCTGGTCGCCCGCATCCGTGCGCTCCTGCGCCGCACGCGCGTTGCTGCGCCCGACGACGGTCCGGACGACGACATCCGACGACTGGGCCCCCTCGAGGTGGACGACGCCGCCCGCGAGGTGCGCATGGAGGGCGAGCTGATCGCGCTGACGCGCATCGAGTACGACCTGCTGGCGACGATGTCGGCACGACCCCGTCAGGTCTACACGCGGGCGCAGCTGCTGGACCGGGTCTGGGGACCGGAGTGGATCGGCGACGACCACCTGCTCGAGGTCCACATCTCCAAGCTGCGTCGCAAGCTCGGCGACTCACCACAGGCGAAGGGGTTGATCCACACCGTCCGCGGGGTGGGCTACCGGTTCGACATCCCCGCCACCTGAGAGGTTGAGGAAGCCTTGAGGCGGCCGCGACCGCCTCAAGAGTCACGGACGGCAACGTACTGATCACCGAACGACACCGATCAGGACGTGACCCCCATGCCGCTCTCCCTCGCCCCCGCCCCCACTCGCACCGCCACCACCGTCACCCTGCGCGGCCGGCTGGACGTGCACCGCCTGACGGAGGTCCGCACGGCGCTGGACCGCTGCCCAGACAGCGTCCGTCTTGACCTCTCCGACGTCACGTTCCTGGACCAGTCGGTCCTGGACCTGCTGGGCGGGCAGCGACGACGTCGACGGGCCGCCGGCCGCGAGCTCGTCATCGACGGCGTCAGCGACGCCGTCCGGGTCATCCTGGACCTGGCCGTCCGCGCTGACATCCTGGGCGCCGCCGACCTGGCCGGGGACGTGCACGAGATGGCGGTGGCCGCGTGAGCGCCACGTCCGCCGGCGCGACCCCCCAGCAGGACACGCCGGCCACCGTCCGCCCCGTCGGCGAGCTCGGGCCGATCGAGGCGCGCAGCCTGGGCACCGCCCTGACGTCGCGGCTGACGGGGGGTACGGCCGTCCTGCTGGACCTCTCCGCCACGACCGCGATGGACCTGTCGGTGCTGTCGGTGCTCGTCGTCGCCCGACGTCGTGCCGCCCAGGAGGGCATCGGCCTGCGCGTCCTCGGTCCGCTGCAGCCAGCCGTCACCAGCCTGCTCGACGACACCAGCCTGCGGTCCTGGCTGCAGGTCGAGGAGCGGGTGTGAGCGCCGACGCGACCGCCGCACGGCCCACCCGCCCGGGCGGCGCCCTGCGGACCCCCGAGGCCGTGCTCGTGGCGACCGGACTGGCGGTGCACGCCGCGAACTGGGCCGGCTCGGTGCTGACCGGCCGGCTGCTGGGACCGGCGGCCTTCGCCGACCTCGCCGTCGTCACCACGATCCTGATGCTGGTGGTCATCGCCAGCGACGCCGTCCAGCTGGTGTCCGTCCGCTCGGCGGCGACCGGCCGGGACGCCGACGGGCTGCACGCCTGGGTGCGGGGCCGGGCGACCGCCGCCGGCGTGCTGTGCGCGTTCGCCCTGGTCGTGGGCGCGCCGGCGCTGGCCGGGGTGCTGCGCATGGACGGCGCCGCACCGCTCACCCTCTTCGCCGTGACCGTGCCCCTGGGGCTGTGGCTCGGCGCCGAACGGGGCCGTGCACAGGGCCACCTGGCCCTGACCGACCTGGCCCGGTCCAACGCCCTGGAGGCCGGCATCCGTCTGTCGCTCGGCGTGGGCCTGGTGGTGCTCGGTGCGGGCGTCGCAGGCGCCACCGTCGCCATTCCGCTGGGGATGCTGGCCGCCCTGGCGCCCGTCCGCAGCCGGGTCCGGCGCCCAGGGCCCCCCGGTCCGCAGGCCCGACGGGCGACCCGCCACAGCGGCACGGCCGTCACCATCGCCCTGCTGGGCCAGGTCATGCTGACCCAGGCCGACACGCTGGCGGTCCGGACCGTCGTGGCCCCGGCCGAGGCCGGGGTGTTCGCCGCCGTCGCGCTGCTCGGCCGGGGGGTCTTCTTCCTCACGACCACGCTGGTGGAGGTCGCCTTCCCCCACATGGCCCGCGGGACCGACGCCGCCGCCCGCACCCTCACCCGTCAGGCCGTGGGCGCGACCTGTGGGCTGGGGACCGCAGCGGTGCTGCTCACCGCCCTGGTCCCCGACGTCCTGCTGACGGCCGCCTTCGGGTCCCGCTTCGCCGCCGGCGAGCCCCTGCTGTGGCGCTACACCCTGGCCGCCAGCCTGGGCTCCGTCGCCTGGGTCGCGGTCACCGCCCGGATCGCACGGGGCGAGCGGCGGGCCGCCCACACCCTCGTCCTCGCCGCCGTGGTCCAGACCGTGCTGGTCCTCGTGACCGCCGGCACCTCGCTGCAGCGCGCGGTGGACGTCCAGGTCCTCGTCGTGGCCGTCCTGGCCGCGCTCGAGGTGCGACCGCTGCTGCGCCCAGCCGCCCACCCCGACCACCACACCTCACACCCCGGAGGAACCCGATGACCGAC
>JBFKGB010000390.1:0-3475 GCA_041633535.1 Euzebya sp.
ACCGTGCTGTCCGGCTGGATCGGCGCGCTGCTCGCGCGACACCTGCCAGCCGTCATCGCGGCGGGCCGCACGATCGACGTCCGCCTGGGCTGCGGACCCTCGGAGCGCGTCCTCGTGGACGACCAGCGGCTGGACCAGGTCGTCGATGCCCTGGTGCACAACGCCCGCGAGCACGGTGCGGGGGTCATCACCATCACCGTCGACCGGACGCCACAGGCCCTGGTCGTGACGGTGGAGGACGAGGGCGACGGCATCCCGGCGGACCTGGCGGACCGGGCCCTGGAGCCCTTCGTCGGCGCCGGCACGCGGGGCTTCGGCATCGGCCTGACCCTTGCCCAGATGGTCGCCGAAGCGCTGGGCGGCGGGCTCACGCTCGACCCCGACCGTCCGCAGCGCGTCGTCGCGACCGTGTCCGTGTCCCACCCCCCGAACCCACAAGGAGCCCCGACGGTGGCCACCGACAGCACCGGCACCAGCACCGACGACACCGAGGCCGACCTGCTGCTGCAGGTCGACGTCGACGCGCTGAAGACCCTGCGCGAGGAGGTCGGCGTGCCCGGCTTCGTGACCCGGCTGGTCGAGGTGTACCTGGGTTCGGTGCCAGGTTGGACCACGGCGCTGGAGGGGGCCCAGGACGCCGCCGTGCGTGCGGCCCACTCCGTGTCCTCCTCCTCGCGACAGCTCGGCCTGCACGCCCTCGGCGAGCTGGCCAAGCGCGTCGAGCTGGAGGGCCCCGACGCCGCCGGCGACGGCAGCACTCGGCTCGCCGAGGCGCTGGGCCGGGTCGCTGGTCCCCTCCGGGAGGCCGCCGCGGTGGTCGACGACGATGCGGGCTGAGCCGGCGCGGTGGCTGGCCGCACGGCCGGTCCTGGTGACCGCGCTGGTGCTCACGGTGCTCCTGCACCTGCCGCTGCTGCTCGGTGGCACCTGGCGCAGCACCTACGACGCCTACGTCCACCTGTTCTTCGCCGACCACTACCAGCGGAGCTGGTTCTCGACCTGGGAGACGCGCTGGTACACCGGGTTCCCCGTCACCAGCTATCCACCGGGCGCGCACATGGCGCTCGCGGCCGTCACCGCGCTGGTGCCTGTGGCGGTCGGCTACCCGCTGGTGCAGACGTCGGTCCTGCTGCTGGTCACCATCGGGACGTACCGCAGCGCGCGGATCTGGGTCGACGACACGCCCGCGCAGTGGGCGGCCGTCATGGTCGCGCTGTCGCCCGCACTCGGGGAGGTCGTGCACGTCTTCGGGCAGGTCCCCACGACGTTCGGGCTCGCCTTCACCCTGAACGCGCTGCCGTTCGCACACCGGTGGGTGCGCGTGGGCCGTGCCCGCAACCTCGTGCTCGCGCTGGTCCTCGCTGCCGCGGCCACCTCGGCCCACCACGTGACGACGCTGTTCGGGTCGGTCTTCTTCGTCGGCCCGGTGCTGCTGCGCGGTGTGGTCGACGAGCTGCGGGTGCCCCACCCTGACGAACCGCAGGGCCACCGTCGCCAGCTGTCCCGCGAGGTGCTGCCAGGGGTGCTGGCACGACGGCTCCGTCGCATCCACCGTCCACTGGCACGTGCCATGGCCCTCGGGGTCGCACTCGGTCTGGTCCTGGCGACCGTCGTGCTGCCCTACTGGCTGTACAGCGCCGCCGACCCGATCGTGCAGATCCCGATCCCCCACGCCTCACGCGAGGACTACCTGGCTGACCTGAACGCCGGGCTGGTCTTCTGGCTGATCCCCTGGGGACCGCTGGTCCTCGCGCTGCCGTGGGCGGTCTGGCGGGGGCTGCGCTCGCGCGCCTGGCCGCTGATGCTGTCGGTGCTGCTGCTGACGGTCCTGGGGCTGGGGGGCACCACGCCCATCGCTCGCGCCCTGCTGGGCGGCGCGTTCGACATCCTCACGTTCGACCGGTTCACCATCTGGGCCGCCGTCGCGGTCCTCCCCGTGGTCGGGCTGCTCGTCGCCGAGCTCGTCGCAGCCCGCCGGTGGGCGGTCGTCGGCATGGCCGGTGTCGCCGCGCTCGGGGCGCTGGTCGTGGCGGTGACCCTGACGACGTTCCGCCCCTTCCAGCCCGACCCGATCGACCCGGACCCGATCGTGGAGTTCCTTGCCAAGGACGACCACGACGACTGGCGCTACCTGGCGCTGGGGTTCGGCGACCAGATGGCCCTGCTGAGCGCGCGGACGACCGCCACGACGGTGGACGGCAACTACCACTCGGCCAGACGTCTGCCCCAGCTGACCACACGCGCCGTCGAGCGACTGGAAGGCGCGAAGTTCAGGGGTGTGCCCGGCCTCGGCAGCCTGCAGCAGTTCCTCGTCGCCCCCGAACCGGTCAACCTGAAGTACGTCGTGTCGGCCGACGCCTTCTACGACCCGCTGCTGCACTTCACCGGGTGGCAGGACCTGGGTGCGCTCGAGAACGGCGTCCGGGTGTGGGAGCGGCCCGACGTGCCGCCGCTGCCCGAGGTCCTGCCCCGCCGGGAGCTGCCCGCGTGGCAGCGGCTGCACTGGGGTGTGGTGCCCCCGGGGGCCCTGCTGCTGGCCCTGGTGCTGCTTCCCGTCGGCGTGCGCTGGCCCGCGACCACGCAGCGCCCACCTGGGGTGAGCGCGCCGGTTGACCGGTGGCTGGGGCGGCGGGCCGGCACGGCCGGCGGCGAGGACGGCGACGCGGGCTGGCTGCCACGGCTGCCGGATCTTCCGGGCCTGCCCCTCGTCGGCCGCCTGGCCCGCCTGGCGTCAGCGGCTGGGGACCTGGGGAGGCGCGTCCGTGGACGTCCTGTGGTCGCTGCGGTCCTGCTGGTGGTCGCCGGGCTGGCGCTCGCCGCCCCTGTGGTGCGCGACGCCAGGGCCCCCGCCGGCCCCGGCGCCACCGCGGTGGCCTACCTGCAGGCGCTGGACGAGCGTCGGGCCGAGGACGCCAGAAACCTCATCGACCCGGCCGTCCGGCCCAGCGCCGACGCCTACCGGCTGATCCGCTCCGTGGACGGCGGCGGGCTCAGCGCGTCCTACGCCCGGCTCGACGACGTCGTCGTCCGCACCGCCGCCGTCTCGGATGACGGCACCACGGCGACCGTCGTCGTCGACGTGACCAGCCTGACCCCGCTGAGCGCCGATGAACGGACCCGGACGCTTGACCTGCGGCGCGCGGACGGCCGGTGGTTCGTGGTCCCGCCCCCACGCGACCTGGACGCGGCCGCCGAGCAGCTGACGGTGCTGCCGGGGGTCAGCTACCTGCAGGTCGGCCGGCGGTCCGTCACGACCACCCGGACCACCGATGCCGACGTCCTCGACCGCCCGGCGCTCGAGGTGGCATCGGCACGCCTGCTGCACGACGGCGAGCGTCATGTGGTGGTCGGCGAGGTGCGCAACGTCGACGCCGACCCCGCCGCGCTGACCGTCACCGGACAGCTGCAGGGTGCCGACGGTGAGGTGCTGGTGGAGTGGAACGCGGGGCAGGCCAGCGCCCACACGTTGCGGCCG
>JBFKGB010000391.1:0-3475 GCA_041633535.1 Euzebya sp.
CCTGAATCAAGGAATCTACAAACCATCTCAACGACCCCAGCACCAAAGCACCAGGACCCAAAAGACGGGGTAGCATATATAACTTATGCATAATGCATAAAGTGCACTGACTTTTGGCACACTGTGTAGTTTTCAAGGAGCGACGCCACATCATCTTCGTGAGTTCTACCGAGCGTGGCTCGGGAGCTTTCAGTACTCGATGCGGCCGGCTTTCGCCGGGTATTCGCTTGCCCACCGTCACGGTCTGAGCCGGTGTGGTGGGGGCTGTCGGTCGGGCCGGTGGGCCGTTCCGCAGCGGACGACTAAGCCTAGGGGCGCCTCCTCCGTCCTGCAACCCTGTGTTCCCAAGATCTTCAGGTTGGCAGCGACTGCGCCGCTTCGTCCATGGCGAGGACCGGGGCCGGTCGATCCGTCGTGTCGTCGCGGTGGCGGCCGGTCGTGTTGTCCGAGCACCCAGGGTCGATCCGCAGGGGTGAGCGGCTCCGCACGTTCGTGTGTCTGCTCGACTGCGACTCGGCGCGCATCACGTCGAGATCAGACGCGCACTGCACCGGTACCGGGCCGATTGGGTTCCGTGCGGATCGGGTCCGCGGACCGGGCGCCCCCTCACGACGCACCGGGTGGAGGAGCTCTGGGGGCGCCGATGCTCGGAAGGGATTTCGATGCACGAGGTCGAGTCGAGCAGTGCCACCGGGACTCGACGACGGGTCCGGACACCCCTGTGGACCAACCCGCTCCCCCGCGCATCCACCGGTGGCGTCCGTGGTCACGACCGCCGTCACCACCTCAGGGTTCGACGTTGCTGTCCTGCTCTGCCGGGCAGCCTCTCGTGACGCGACGTCCGTGTCCGCTCCCCCGCGGTGGCGCCGGACCCGCAGCCGATCACCCCGTCGACGGGCGTGCCGCGGTTGACGGCCACGGCCGCTCACCGGGTCGTGGTGCGGGTGGGCACGCGACCGCGGCCTCGGGGACACCGCAGTCGCGAGGTCCTGAGCCTTGTGGGTACATGGCCTCCCGCTGCGGCGAGCGCTGGTGGTGGCGTGGTCTGGTGCCCGAGGAGTGCCGCCACTGCGGCTGGGCGTGCTGGGCGTACCCGGCGGGCCCCACGAGACGGGCACGGCCGACCCGCTGCGGGCTGTCGAGTGGGGTCCGCGGGCTCACGGTGGTGGGGCAACCGAGCACGGACGGAGGGCGGGTGATGCTGTGCTCAGTGGTGTGGTTCTGGGGGTCAGACGAGCACGACGGCGGTACCGCCGTCGACGGGCAGCGTGTTGCCGGCGACGTCGACGGGGTGCAGGGTGACGTGCCAGACGCCTGTGGGCGCGTCCACATGCCACGTGCAGCTGGTTGCGCTCGAGCGGGTGGCCAGGGCGACCGGCCGCTGGTCGCCGCAGTCCAGGGAAGCGGTCAGCTCCTGGATCTCCCCGCTGAGGGCCGCGGTCAGCGTGACGGTGACGGTGTCGATGCCCGAGAGGCCGTCGGCCGCGGTTCCGGTCAGTGCTCCCCGGCCGCTGTTGCCGGCCAACGCGGCCACCGGGTCGGTGGTGTCCAGGCGGATGGTGCGGGTCGGCGCGGACGCGGTGTTGTCGGCCAGGTCGACTGCGATACCACCCTCGACCGTGTGAACGCCGTCGGTGTCGATGGTGACGGGTCGCGGGCACGCCGCGATGCCGGATGTGGCATCGGCACAGTCGAAGGCGACCGTGACCGGCGCGTCGTACCAGCCAGCCGGGTTCGCAGCCCGGTCCGGTTCAGCTGCGATGGTGGGGGCGATGGTGTCGAGGCGGATGGTCTCTGTCGCCGTGGACGCGGTGTTGTCGGCCAGGTCGACTGCGGTGCCGCCGATGTCATGGGTGCCATCGGTGTCGATGGTGAGAGGGGCTGTGCAGGTCGCGACGCCGGACGTGGCGTCGGCACAGTCGAAGGCGACCGTGACCGGCGCGTCGTACCAGCCAGCCGCGTTGGCGATCCGGTCCCGGACGGTCCGGATGGTCGGATCGGTGGTGTCGAGGTTGATGGTGTTGGTGATCGACACGGTGCCCCACCGGTCGGTTGCGGTCGCGGTGAACTGTTGGCCAGCGCCGTCGTCGATGACCTCGTCGGCTGTCGGGCAGAGCGGCTGGGCGCCCCCGACACAGGAGTAGCTCACCGTCACCGGCGAGCTGTGCCAGCCGGCCTGGTTGGTGGCGGGCAACCATGACGCCAGCGTCACCGGCACGGCGAACGGGCCTGGCTGACCGTCGGCCTGCCCGTACCAGCCACCACCCCAGCACGCAGCAGCCCCGTCGATGGTCAACGCGCACGTGTGGTGTTCACTCGCCGCGATGGTGGTGTAGGGACCTGGCTGGTCCTCAGCCTGCCCCCACCCGTTGTGACCCCAGCACTCAGCAGCCCCGTCGCGCGACACCGCGCACGTGTGGTCGCGGCCGGCCGAGATGGTGGTGTAGGGGCCCGGCCGGTCGGCGGCCCGCCCCCACCGGTCCGAACCCCAGCAGTCGGCGGCCCCGTCGACGGTCAACGCACACGTGTGGTGTTCGCCGGCAGTGATGGTGGTGTAGGGACCTGGCTGGTCCTCGGCCTGCCCGTCGGCGTCGAGCCCCCAGCAGTCGGCGGCCCCGTCGACGGTCAACGCACACGTGTGGTAGCCACCCGCGGAGATGGCGGTGTAGGGGCCCGCCTGGCGGGCGGTCTGCCCGTCCCAGCCGTACCCCCAGCACTCGACAGCCCCGTCGACGGTCAACGCGCACGTGTGGAGCCAACCCGCCGAGACGGAGGTGTAGGGACCCGGCCTGTCCTGCGCCTGCCGGTACCCGTCGTAGCCCCAGCACTCTGCCTCCCCGTCGACAGTCAACGCACACGTGTGGGCGAACCTGGCGGTGATGGTCCCGCCGGCGGCGATGGTCCCGGCCGGGGTCGCTGTGGCGGTGGCCCCCTGGACAGTCCCGGCCGGCCGGGCGGCGGCTGGGGCGGGCACCGACCCGACGGCGAGCAGCAGCACAACGACCAGTCCCAACCCGGCCTGTCGAACGCGCGTGCAGACGATCATGTCCATCGGGCAGACTCCTTCCATGGAGGTCGATCCGGCCCGCCGACCTCACTGTCCGTAACACCTGGGTTCGGCAGCACTGGGCTGTTCTCCTGCCGGGCGACCTCGCTTGGCCCGACCACCCGGTCGGGGCGGCCACCCGCCCCCAGCACAGACAGGGCACCGCACGCCGGACCCACATACGCGTACCCGCCGGCCAGGCAACACACCGCGCCAGATGGACGCATCCCACTCGCTGCGGACGGCGGCCAGCACGTGGGGAGTCGGGTCGACCGGCCGATCCGCCACGACCACGGGGTGCACAGACGGGTGACCCTCGCAAACGGCGTCAGGTCGGCCGGCGCGGGATGACGGGGCCGGACGGGTGAGCAGGACCTGGCGCAAGAGGGGAACGTACGTCCCTGCCGAGGTGGTAGGCGGGCGACGCAC
>JBFKGB010000392.1:0-3467 GCA_041633535.1 Euzebya sp.
GGTCCGGACGTTGCCGCCCAGCACCGGCGTCAGCTGGCTTGCCCCCACGACTGGGTTGCCCAGGTGGTCGGCGGCGTCCTCGAAGGCGACGTTGGCCCGCTGGAAGGCGATCAGCCCGGTCTCCAGGTCGCTGCGGACGACGGCCGCCCGTCCCTCCTCCATCGCCAGCCGGCCGGTCAGCAGGTCCGCGCGGGCACGGACCCCCTCCACCGCGGTGGTGATCGCGACCAGGACGACGAGGACCACCAGCGCCAGCAGCACGCGCCGACCCCACACCTTGACCGGCGAGCGGCGCACGGTGCGGCGGCGCAGCTGCAGCCGTCCGTCGTCGTGCCGCAACGGCTCGCCGGGCGGTGGGGGTGGCGGCACCGCAGGACGCACCGTGTGCGGGAACGGTGGTGCCGGAGGGGGGAGGGTGTCGTCGCTCAACGCTGCTGTCGGGTCAGGATATGCGTGATCCCGGCCGGAGGACCGGCCGGGATCAGCGGAGTGTGGATACGGCTCAGGCCCTGGAGGAGCGGCGGCGACCGAAGGTCAGCTTGCCGCCCAGCAGCTGGCCCAGGATGACGACGGCCAGCAGGGCCACGACCAGGGCCTGCCACACCAGCGGTGCGGGGGCGCCACCGTCGACGGGGCCGGCGGTGAAGGCGTCCATGGGCACGATGTCCAGCTCGTTGACGACGCGCTGGTCCTGCCCCTCGGCGTTCTTGCCGACCAGGGTGTAGGAGAACGCACCCGGCTGGGCGTCGGCGGGGACCTGGATGGCGACGGTGAAGGTGCCGTCGGGCTCGGCGACCGCCGTGCCCAGGGTGCGACCGTCAGCCGACGGTGCGGCGGCCGGCGCGGACTGGGGGGTGGTGCCCGCCTGACCGGTCAGACCGGTGATGCTGGTCCCTGCGTCCTCGCAGGTGCCACCGTCGCTGCCGTCGACGCCTGGGTCGTTGCGGATGACCGTGACCTGCTGCCCAGGCCCCCAGGAGGAGCCGCTGATGACGATGGTCGAGCAGGGGGTCGTGCCGCCCGCACCATCCCCCTCACCCGCAGGCTGCAGCACCTCGCCGCCGCCCCCGCCGACGGGGGATGACTGTGCGTTCGCGACGCCACCCATGACCATCACGAGCAGGCCGATGAGGCCGACCATCTGCAGAACACGGTTCACTGTGCTTCCCCCCGAATGACGGATGTTCGTTCTTGCACGACCGAGGGCCCCGCTAGCACCCCCGTGTCGCGGAGTGTAGCCCCCGGACGATCTGATCGTCTACCCACCCGGGTGATCCTCGGTTATGCTGCCGCCACTCGACGTGCCTCAGGCGGGTACGCGTTGTTCGATCACATGGGGGAGTCCTGCAATGGCCCGTACGTTCCTGCTGTCCGCACTCATGGTGCTGATGCTCATCCCGGTCGGGCCGGCCTCTGCCGCCACGACCTCCACAGACGCCTCGTCGCTGCTGTTCGACCTGCTGAGCGAGGACCGTGGGGCCTCCGCGTCCGAGGGTTCCGCGTCGTTCCAGGCCAGCGCCAACTTCAGCGACCCCCGCGGTGACGTGACGAACCTCGAGACCCGGGCCGTCGTGTCCGAGGACCGGGCCGACATCATCAGCCACGACGTCGACTACACCTCCGCCGCGCTGACGCTGCGTGCCCGCGTCCAGTCCCCCACCAACCCCGAGACCGACCCGGCATGGCGTCAGAACACCCTGTTCGGCTGGTTCCTTGACGTCGACGGGGACGACGAGGGCGAGTTCTTCGTCGACTACTCCCTGACCGAGGACGGGTCGGAGCGCATCGAGGTCGTCGTCCGCACCGTCGTCACCGGCGCACTGGGCACCGAGCCGTGTCCCGGCGAGCCGACCGGCACGTTCAGCGGAACCAGCTACATCGCCGTCATCCCCTCCGACTGCATCGGTGACCCGGCGTCGGTCGCGTCCAACCCCGGCTTCGTCTTCCAGGCCGCCGCGGGCGAGCGCACCGTCAACGACTTCGCCCCCAACACCGGCACCTTCGAAGCCGCCGTCCAGGTGACCCCAGTCGTCACCGACCGCCTGTCGGGTGCCACCCGCATCGAGACGGCCGTCGCGATCAGCCAGTACCAGTTCCCCAACGGTGCGCCGACTGCGTACCTTGCCCGGTCCGATGTCTTCGCCGACGCCGTCGCCGGTGGGGTGCTGACCGACGGCCCGATCCTGCTGGTCCCCACCTGCGGTGCCGTCCCGCAGATCGTGCTGACCGAGATCGCCCGTCTGGGCGTCGACGACGTGTTCGCCCTGGGTGGCACCGCCGCCGTCTGCGACCAGGTCCTGACCGACGCGACCGCTGCCGCGTCTGGCGCCAGCTCGGGCCGTGTCGCGGGCCCCGACCGCTTCTCGACCGCCGTGGCCATCAGCCAGCGCGAGTTCCCGCTGCCGGGTCCGGCCCGCAACGCCTTCCTGGCCCGCGCCGACGTCTTCGCCGACGCCGTGGCTGCCGGTGTCCTGACCTCCGGTCCGATCCTGCTGGTCCCCCAGTGCGGTGACATCCCGACCGTGGTGCTGGACGAGATCCAGCGGGTCATGCCCAACGGGGTGTACGCGCTGGGCGGTCAGGCCGCGGTCTGTGACGCCACGCTGGCGGAGGGGGGCTCGGCCTACGCGCTGACCCAGACCGTCAGCCGTCTGGCCGGCCCGACCCGCATCGACACGGCCGTGGCGATCAGCCAGTTCGAGTTCGCCGCCAACGGTGCCGACGTCGTCTTCCTGGCCCGCCAGGACGTCCTGGCCGACGCCGTGGCCGCCGGCAGCCTGACCGGTGGCCCGGTCCTGCTGGTCCCGACCTGCGGTGACCTGCCGACGGCCGTGGCCGCCGAGATCAGCCGTGTCGGTGCCGACCAGGCCATCGCGCTGGGTGGCATCAACGCCATCTGCGCCGACATGCTGACCCAGGCCGGCGCGGTCATCAGCGGCTGACCCGCACCTGATCCGGAACAGGACGCCGCACCCCCCATGGGGTGCGGCGTCTGCCGTTGTGGTGGCACCGTTGACCGGATCGGTGATGGCCTCGACCATGTCCCCCATGGTCACCGCAGAGCTGATCGCCCAGATGGACGCGCCGGTCCACGGGCTGACGCGCCAGCAGTACGACCTGCTGGTCGCCCATGGCCTGCTGCAGGACGAACCGGTCGAGCTGCTGCGGGGGATGATCGTCGAGATGTCACCGACCGGACGTCCCCACGGGCTGGCGGTCCAGTGGCTGACCATGTGGTTCGCGCGGCATGTGGCCGACGACCTCCACGTCCGGGTGCACAGCGGGGTCTCGGCGACGGCGGACTCCGCGCCCGAGCCGGACCTGGCCGTGGTCCCGGCGGCGTGGGCACGGTCCGCGTCGACCCCGCACCCGGCGGATGCGCTGCTGGTCATCGAGGTCGCCGAGTCCAGCCTTCGCCGCGACCTGGGGATCAAGGCGCAGGTGTACGCCGAGGCGCAGGTGCCCAC
>JBFKGB010000393.1:0-3426 GCA_041633535.1 Euzebya sp.
ACCTGCTGAAGATCGACGGCACCTTCATCCACCACCTGGCCACCAACCCGACCGCGCAGATGATCGTCGAGTCCATCGTCACCCTCGCCGGCAAGCTGGGCCTGCCGGTCGTCGCCGAGCACGTCGAGGACCCCGAGTCCCTACGCCTGCTCATCGAGATGGGGGTCGAGTACGTCCAGGGCTACCTGTTCAGCAGGCCCGAGCCCGTCTCGACGATGCTCGCGGGCTGGGACGCCCACGCCGGGCACCGCGCCCCGATCCTGGGGTCACGCCCGACCACCTGATCCGGGTCAGGTCACCAGCGGCTGGCGGTCGTCCACCAGGGTGGTGACCGGCAGCCCGAACCGCCGCTCCAGGGTGGCGGGCAGGTCCTGGTGCAGCCACCGCGACATCTGCGGGTCCAGGGTGCTGACGAGGATCTCGTCGATGGGCTCGGCGGCGATGACGCCGGCGGCCGCCGTGACGGGGTTGGGGTCACCGATGCGCCCGTGCGCCGCGATCCCCATCCCGGTCAGCGCCGTGACGGCCGTGCGCAGCCGCCAGCGCGCCTGGGCGACCCCGGCATCATCGGTGCGGACCTCCAGCCCCTCGGTGGCGGCAGCCGGTCTGCCACCGCCCGGGCCGGTGACCAGGTGGTCCTGCGGTGTGGCGGGCACCAGCACGAACACCGTCAGGCGGTCGTGGTGCGCCCGCGCCCGCCGCATCGCGGTCAGCAACGACGTCGACCCCAGCGTCTGGTTGGCGATCAGCAGGATCGTGTGGACCCCGTCCTCGAGCACCAGCTCGCGGTACAGCGGCTCGGCGGCGTCCGCCTCGGGGTACCGGTACTGCCCCAGCATCCCCGCCGGCACATGATGATCATGGTCCAGGTGGTCGGTCAGCTCCGCACGGGTGCGGAAGCGCAGCGGGCAACGGATGCAGCTGTGGACAGCCATGGGCGTACCTCCACCACCACGGTGACGCCGTGCACCCATGCCGTCAAGAGCTGTCGATGGGGGATGATGAGGACATGACTGACGAACCACGCTTCTACTGGTGCCTGTCCCACGCGACCGTGGAGGAGGGCGAGCGGTGCCGGGCGCAGGACCGCCTCGGTCCCTACGACTCCGCCGAGGCGGCCCGCAACTGGAAGCAGACCCACGAGCAGCGGCAGGAGAAGTGGGAGGACGAGGACGAGGCGTGGGAGGAGTGGCCCGAGCCGAAGGACTGATCAGGCCAGCGCCGACCCGACCCGGCGGGCGATCTCACGACGTCGTGCCGTCTCGGTCGGCGTGGACGTGGTGACCTCGATCAGCGTGATGCCCGGGGTCCCCCAGGCGTTCTCCAGCACCTGCGCCAGCTCCGTGCGCTCGTCGACGTGCGCGAACCCGTGGCCCAGCGTGATCGCGACGCCGTGCAGCGGAACCCCGTGGGGTGTCGCGAACAGCCGCCGGAAGGTCGCCGGCCCGACCGCGGTCCCGTAGGGCAGCAGGTCGAAGATGCCGCCTCCGCCGTTGTCCACCACGACGATCGGGAGGGAGGGGACGGGCTCGTCGGGACCGACGACCAGCCCTGTCAGGTCGTGGACGATCGACAGGTCGCCGGCCAGCGCGACGGTCGGCCCGTCGCTGGTCAGCGCGACGCCGACGGCCGTGGACGTGAACCCGTCGATGCCCGACGCACCCCGGTTGCCCAGGACCCGCAGGCCGGTCCGCGGCCGCATCGCCTCGTTCAGGTTGCGGACCGCCAGGGACGAGGCGACCACCAGGGTGCCGCCGTCGGGGACGGCGGCGGCCACGTCGCGGGCCACGCCGATCTCGGTCGGGTGGGGGGCGGCGTCCACGGTCTGGTCGAGCACCCGGGCGGCGACGTCGTCGGCACGCCGCCAGGCGTCCAGGAACGCCGGGTCACCGGGTGTCGCGTCGGCCGTCCAGTCGGCGAAGGCAGCCGGCACCCGCAGCGTGGTGTGATGGCCTGGGTCCCAGCCGCGGCCCAGCGGGTCCAGCGTGACCACGTCGTCCGCACTGGCCACCAGCGCCCCGACGGCGCGCGACAGCACCGGTCGACCGAGCTGCACGACGACCTCGGGTCGGTGTGTCGCCACGAACGCCGGCGTGGCGGCGAGCCAGTGCCCGCACCGCAGCGCCGTGTCCGCCCGCAGCCCGCTGGTCGGCTCGGCCAGGACAGGCATCCCCAGCCGTTCCGCGGCCGGCAGCAGCCCCTCGGTGCCCACGGCCCCCTCACCCACCACCACGACGGTCGGCCTGCCCCGCAGGTGGCGGTCGGCATGCCCCTCGGGGACCGTCGTCCGGGCGGGCGTGACGGCGGTCCACGACGGCCCGGTCCGGTCCTGCATCGCCCGGGCCCAGGCGTGGTCGACGGTGTCGTCAAGCAGCGGCTCGCGCAGCGGCACGTTCAGGTGCACGGGACCCGGCCAGGGACCGGTCGCGGATGCGACGGCCTGGGCGACCATGCCGCGCAGGTAGCCCTCGTCGTCGGGACCACCGACGCCCGACAGGTCCGCGGCGAAGCGCACGGCTCCGCCGTACAGCCCGACCTGGTCGATGGTCTGGTTGGCACCGGTGTGGCGCATTTCGGGAGGCCGGTCCGCGGTCAGGACGACCAGCGGGACACCGGCGGCGTCGGCCTCGATGACGGCCGGCAGGTAGTTGGCGGTCGCGGTGCCGGACGAGCAGGTGACGACGACAGGCTGCCCGCTGCCCCTGGCCAGGCCCAGCGCGAGGAAGGCTGCGGTCCGCTCGTCGACCCGGACGTGCAGGTCGGTCGGGTCCAGCACCGCGGCCAGCGCCAGCGCGATCGGTGCGCTGCGGGACCCGGGCGAGACGACGGCTTGGTCGACGCCCCCCTGACGCAGCGCGTGGACCAGCACCTGGCCGACCTGGCTCGACGTCAGCGGTCTCATGGCATCCCCGACTCCTCGGCAGCAGCGGCACCCACGGCCGCCGCGGCGTCACGGTAGCGGTCCAGCGCGGCATCGGGGGCCGCCTCGGCCCAGCGCTCCAGCAGCGCGGCGTCGGGCGTGACCGGCCGGACGGGCAGGTGACCGTCCACCGGGACCAGCGGGTCGGCGGTCACGTCCCCGCCCAGCAGCGTGGCGGTGCCCAGGCCGCAGGCGTAGGGCAGGTCGGGCAGGGCCGCGGCCAGGGCCACGCCGGCGGCCAGGCCCACCGACGTCTCGATGGCGCTGGACACGACCGCTGGCAGGCCGCAGGCCTCGACGACCTGCAGCGTCCGCCGGACGCCGCCCAGCGGCTGGACCTTCACCACCACGACGTCGGCGGCCTCGAGGCCCGCGACCCGCATCGGGTCCTCGGCGGTGCGGACGGACTCGTCGGCGGCCAGCGGCACGTCGACGCGTCGGCGCACGGCTGCCATCTGCTCGAGGGTCGCGCAGGGCTGCTCGGCGTACTGCAGCCCGCCGGCGGC
>JBFKGB010000394.1:0-3424 GCA_041633535.1 Euzebya sp.
CGGCCCAGGACGGGCACCATCGGACCGGCGCCGATGACGTTGGCGGCGGGACCCGACAGGTTGCCGGCGGCGGCACGGGCCGGGTCGAAGCCGACGATCGGCAGGTCGACCAGCTCCTCGGCGATCCGCCCGTCGGTGGAGTGGTCGATGTCGACGCCGGCGACGTCGACGTCCTGGCGCATGTCGGTGTGACCGGAGGTCGCGATCGGGTTGGGGTTGAACAACGTGGCGGTGGCCTCGGCCAGGCGCGGGGTAGCCGTCGTCGGGGCGAAGTGGCGGTCGTCGAAGGTCCGCAGGACCCGGCCGTCGGCGGCGGACACGTCCACCATCGCCGCCACCAGGGGGGCGACCACGCCCACGCGCCAGGTGTCGACCAGACGGCCCTCGGTGGGCACGAGCAGCCGTTCGCTGACCACCGACACCGCGTCGCGGGCGTCCAGCGCCGCCAGGGCCGCACGCTCGGCGTCGGCTGGGCTGACCGGGCGACGGGTCGGGGTACCCACGGCGGTGGTGGCGACGGCCTCGACCTTGGTCACCTCGCCGCCGATGACGTGGACGGCGGCGGTGGTGCCGTCCACCGGCACGCCCGCGATGGTCTGGGTGCCGCGGTGGTGCACGCCGATCAGCGAGGTCCGAGTATGGGTGAACGTGAAGTCCGACGCGGTGACGCTCAGGGCGTCGGCGACACGGGCCAGGGCCACCTCGGGTGCTGCAGCCGCGCCGAGCTGTCCACGGACGATGCCGTCGGCCTGCGACCGGATGACGACGTCGGCGCTGACGGGCAGCGGACCGGCCAGCAGCCCGAGGGCCAGGACGCTGATGATGAGGAGGTGGCGCATGCCACACAGTTCGCCGTCGACGACCCGGATCCTGCCTCAGCTGCCGCCGGTGAGGTCGGCGAAGGCGGTCAGGGCCGCCTGGTGCGGCAGCTCGGGGTCGCAGCGGATCAGACCGGTGAGGCGCAGCACGGGGCTGAGGTAGCCCAGGCAGGTCAGGTCGCTGTGGCCCGCCTGCGGGACGGCTCGAAGCTCGACGTCGTCCATGGCGCGCAGCAGCCGGTCGTTGGGGTTGTCGACCCAGGCGCCGCTGCGGATGGCGATCATCGACCCCGACACCAGACGCCGTGACCGCGACGGGACCGGTTCGACCCACGGGTCCAGGCCGACGATGCCCTGTACACGGGGGTCCCTCCCACCGACCCTGACGGCTGCGCCGCCGCCGGTGGACTGCCCCAGCAGGACGACGCGGTCGACGACGGGGACCAGCGGGTGCAGCATGCCGACACTCGCTGCGTCGATGATGGCGGTCAGGTCGTCGGCGTACAGGTCGACCAGCGCGACGGTCCTGGTGCCGTGGTCCGGGGCCCCGGTCGGGGGCATCAGCGCCGGCTGCAGGCTCAGCACCGTGCCGTCGGGAAGCTGGCTGGCCAGCGCCCCGCCGACGTGGTCGGGGGCCACCACGACCCAGCCGTCGCTGGCCATCTGCTCGGCCAGGTCGACGTGGATCGTGCGGAACCCCAGCCACCCGTGGCTGATGACGACCACCCCTCGGACCGGGGCGGCAGCGGGCGGGGCGTCGGCGACGGCGTGTCCGCGGACGCGAAGCAGCGGTGCCAGCAGCCAGGCGGGCACCGGGAAGTGCAGGGCGATGCTGCGGGCGACAGCTCGCCCGGCAGGGAACAGGTGGGCCCGTCCCGTCGGCCCGGGCGTCGAGGGGTACCAGATCTGCACCGGCACGGTCCGGTCGGTGCCGCCGGGCGTGGACCGGGTGACCGTGGTGACGGTCGTGCCGACGCCGTGGAGGCCAGTGGGCCGGGGGAGGGGGTCCGGGGGTGCGCCCCAGCGGACGGCCGCCGTGCCGGCGGCGGCGCCCAGCACCAGCCCGGCGGCGCCCGACGCCATCGGCACGCGTGCGCCGCTCACAGCTGCCGCGCGTCGGTGTCCAGGCCCAGCGCCAGACGGCCGGGCAGCTCGTAGGTGCGCTCGGCGACCATCGCGTGCTGGGTCGCTACGTGGATGTCGCGGAAGGCCCGCTGGATGGGGGAGGTGCGGTAGGCGTCCGCGGCACCGGCGACCAGGTGCAGCCGGCGGACGGCGTCGGCGCAGCGCGAGGTCGCGTCGGTGGCGGCCAGGCGCAGCAGCCGCCGCTGCTCCACGCTCAGCGGGTCGCCTACCTCGGCCGTCGCCCAGGCGTCCTGCACGGCGTCGGTCACCAGGGCCCAGCAGGACCGGACCGTCGCCTCGGCGCGGGCGATGTCGACCTGGGTGCTGGGACGCTCGGCCAACGTCTTGGACGACCCCATCGGCCGCTTCGTCGTCGCCAGCGCGACCGTCTCGGCCAGCGCCCGGCGGGCGATCCCCACCGACACGGTGGCCACGCCCAGCGCCAGCAGCCCGAACAGCGGGAAGCGCGACAACGCACCGTCCACGACGGGGGCGGTGCGGCCCAGCTCGACCCAGCGGCCCTCGGGGACGAAGGCGTCGGTGACGGTGTAGTCGGTGGATCCCGTGCCCTCCAGCCCCGCGACGTGCCAGGTGTCCAGCAGCTGGACGTCGTCACGGTCGAAGAACACGTAGGGGAAGGCCAGGCCGTCGGCCCGCGGTGCCGGTCGCCCGTCGTCGTCGACCAGGCGGACACCGCCACCGATGCTGGTGCAGTGGGCCGCCCCTGACCCCCAGGCCCACCGGCCGGTCACGCGCAGGCCGCCCTCGACCGGCACGGCCGTGCCCATCGGGGCCGCGAACCCGCCGGTGATGGCCTGCGGGTGGAAGATCTCCTTGGCGTGCGCCGCGGGAAGCAGGTGGCCGATCATCGACGTCGTCAGCGCGATCATCACGCACCAGCCGGCGGCGCCGTCGGCCTCGGCCACCGCCGCGATCGTCTGCAGGCCGTCCATCGCGGACCGCTCCGGGCCGCCGTAGACCGCGGGGATCCAGGTCGCGAACAGGCCCTCCTCACGCATCGTCGTGACGACGTCGTCAGGAAGCCGGCCCAGGCGCTCGAACTCCTCGGAGCGGGCACGGAGGGTCGCGTCGACCTCGCTGCTGATCCACATGGTGTCCAGTTCTACCCGGGACGTGTCGATGCCAGCGGGCATGATGTCGTCGATGGCAGGTCTTGTAGCGCTGTTCGCGGGTGTGTTCGGGCTCCTCTTCGGGTCCTTCGGCAACGTGGTGATCCACCGGGTGCCGGCGGGCGAGAGCGTCGTGCGTCCCCCCTCGGCCTGCCCCCGCTGCAGCACCCCCATCAGCCCTCGCGACAACATCCCCGTGGTCTCGTGGCTGCTGCTGCGCGGTCGCTGCCGCACCTGCGCCGAGCCGATCAGCGCCCGGTACCCCGCCATCGAGCTGGCGTGCGGGGCGCTGTTCGCCGTCACCGGCTACTGGCTGGCGTCGATGTCCCCGCCGGACTACTGGGCGCTGCC
>JBFKGB010000395.1:0-3414 GCA_041633535.1 Euzebya sp.
GCTAATGCCCAGGCCGTTGTCCTCGCACAGCAGGACGATCGGCGCCTTCGCGCCCCGCCGCTGGCTGTACCTCGCGGCGTTGACGCCGGCCAGGGCCGAGGCGTGGTTGGCCGAGGCGTCACCGAAGCTGCACAGCACGATCGCGTCGCGCGGCACGGGCAGCGGTCGGCCCAGACGGCGGGCGCGTTCGATGGCGAACGCGGTGCCGACGGCCTTGGGCAGGTGGGACGCGATGGTCGAGGTCTGGGGCGGCATCCACAGCGGCGCGGATCCCCACACCTTGTGCCGGCCCTCCGCGATCGGGTCGGCTGCCGCTGCGGCGAAGGACAGCACCGTGTCCGTGACCGGGTCGGTGCCGGGGACCTGACGGCTGCGGGCCATGACGAACCCGCCCGAGCGGTAGTGCAGGAACGCCGGGTCCGTCGGGCGGCTGAGGGCACCCAGGACGGCGTTCATCTCGTGCCCGGCCGAGGAGATCGTGTAGTAGGAGTTGCCGTCGGCCTTCAGCCGGCGGGACGCCACGTCCAGCGACCGGGACGTCAGCATGTCGGCCAGCAGGTCTCGGGCCCGCCGGGGCGTCAGGCTGCCGGCGACGGGCTCGTCCTCACCCCGCAGGGGACGCTGGGCGGTGGCCCTGACCAACGCCTGCGTCAGCTGTTCCTGGACGATGTCGACCCGTGTGCGCATGACGCGTGACGATAACCGCCCCGGGTGCGGGATCCGGGGTGCTGCCGCCATAGGGCCGAACGGCCTTGTCGCCGCGACCGCGCCCGTCCTACGTTGACCTCCGGGTCATGACGAGCAGGTGGAGGAGGCGCGGACGATGGACGCACGATCTGGTGACCGGCTGCGGGTGCACGGCAGGACGCTCGGCCAGCCGACGAGGGAGGGCACGGTGACGGAGGTCCGCGGGTCCGCGGGCGAGCCGATGCTGCGGATGCGCTGGGACGACGGGACGGAGTCGATCTTCATGCCGACCCTGGGCGTCGCCGAGATCATCGGTCGGGACGAGGGCGCACCACCGTCGTCCGGTCAGGACGAGATCTCGATCCACACCGACGTCTCGATCGCGCTGACCGAGACGGAGGGGGAGTGCCGGGCGACCGCGACGCTGGCGACGCTGCAGCGGACGTTCACGGGCGAGGGGCGCGCCAGGCGCCGCAGCGGTGACCCCAGCGTCCCGATGATCGGGGAGGAGCTGGCGATCGGCCGGGCCCTGATGGCGCTCGGGGCACAGCTGACCGGTGCCGCCGGCACCGCGCTGGCCGAGCACGAGGACCGTCCGATCCACCTGCTCGAGACCTGAGTCAGGCCTCGGGCCCCTCGACGATGACCTCGGGCTCGAAGCCGGCGTCACGGATCATCTGCAGGTCCGCGGACGGCACCGCGCCCGGCGTGGTCAGGTAGCCGTCGGTGAACATCGAGTTCGCCGCGTGCAGCGCCAGCGGCTGCAGCGACCGCAGCGTCACCTCCCGACCGCCGGCGATGCGGACGTCCGCCTGCGGGTGGACCATCCGGAACATCGCGAGGGTCTGCACGCACTCCGTGGGCGTCAGCCGCGTCGACTCTCCCAGCGGCGTGCCCGGACGGGGGTCCAGGAAGTTCAGGGGGACGCTCTCGACCTGCAGCTCCCGCAGCTCCAGGGCCAGGTCGACCCGGTCCTCCACCTCCTCACCCATGCCGACGATGCCGCCGCAGCAGGCCTCCAGGCCCGCGGCCTTCGCCCGTCGGACCGTGTCCATGCGCTGCTCGATGCCGTGGGTCGTCACGACGTTGGGGAAGTGGCGGGGCGAGGTCTCCAGGTTGTGGTTGTACCGGTCGATGCCGGCGGCCTTCAGCTCCTCGGCCTGGCCGTCCTCCAGCAGCCCCAGGGAGGCGCACAGACGCAGCCCCGGGTGTGCGGCCTTGATCTGCTGCGCGGCCTTGGTGACCCGCTCGATCTCGTTGGTCCCCGGCCCACGTGTGGCGGTGACCATGCAGTAGGTGACGGCGCCGGCCGCGACGGCCCGCTCGGCGCCGGAGACCAGCTCGTCGACCTGCTGCATCGCGTACTTCGGGACGCGGTCCTCGGTGTTGTAGGCCAGGCTCTGGCTGCAGAAGGAGCAGTCCTCGGTGCACACTCCCGACTTGGCGTTCTGCAGGACGTGGACCCGCACCAGCGTGCCGTGGAACGCCCGGCGGACGATCGAGGCGGCGTGCACGACGGCCAGCAGCTCGCTGGCCGGCGCCTGCACGATGGCCAGGGCCTCCTCGCGGGTGATGCGGTACCCCTCCACGATGCGGTGGGCCAGCGACTCGAGGGTCAGCGCGTCAGGCATGGTCGACATGGGCCGCAGACTACGGCCAAGACCCCACCCCAGGCCATTCGCACCCACCGCTGCATACGTTTTGCATATCCATGCACTTCGTGGCACCGTTCGCGCAATGGACGTCGGCATCGTAGGTGGCTCGGGATACGGAGGGGCGGAGCTGCTGCGCCTGCTGGCCGGTCACCCCACCCTCAAGGTCAGGACCGTCGCTGCGGGGTCCGCTGCAGGCCGCGACCTGTCAGCGGTGTTCCCGCACCTGAACCTGACCGGCACGCTGGCCGACTCCACGCCGGCCGCGCTGGAGGGGTGTGACCTGGTGTTCCTGGCCACACCGCACGCCGTGTCGCTGGACCTCGCACCGCGGCTGCGGCAGCAGGGTGCCACGGTCGTGGACCTGTCGGGCGCGTTCAGGCTGCCCCCTGCGGTCTTCGAGGACTGGTACGGCATGCCGCACACCGCCGGCGATCTGTCCCCGGCCGTCTACGGGCTGCCCGAGCTGTTCCGTGACCGGCTGGTGGGCGCCGGCCTGGTCGCCGGACCGGGCTGCTACCCGACGGCGACCCTCCTGGCCCTCGCGCCGCTGGCGGGGCTGGTGGACCCCGGCAGCGTGACGATCGTCGGCATGTCCGGCTCCAGCGGCGCCGGCCGTGGTCTGCGGGAGGACCTGCACGTGTCGCACGCCACCGGCAACACCGGTGCCTACGCGGCCCCGCGGCACCGCCACACGCCCGAGATCGAGGCTCAGTGGGCCGTCCTGACCGGGCAGCGGTCCACCGTCAGCTTCACCCCCCACCTGGTGCCACAGGTGCGCGGGATGGTGGTCACCCTCAACGCCGACCTGACCGCCGATCCGGCGCAGGTCCGCAGCGCCTACGCCGCGGCCTACGACGACGAGCCGTTCGTCACGCTGCTGCCGGAGGGGACATGGCCCCAGTCCACCCACACGGTCGGTGCCAACGTCGCCCACGTCGGTGTCGCGACGGACCCGCGGACCGGGAGGGTGACGGCGTCCTGCGCGATCGACAACCTCACCAAGGGGGCCGCCGGCCAGGCCCTGCAGGCAGCCAACGCCGCGCTCGGACTGCCCGAGGGCTCCGGACTCCCC
>JBFKGB010000396.1:0-3413 GCA_041633535.1 Euzebya sp.
AGCCCGTTCCACCAGGTCCAGGTAGCCGGCGTCCTAGACCAGCCGCGACATCGCCTCGGTCTGGTGGGCCAGGGACTCGTGGGAGGTGCTGTACACGACGGTCCCGGTGGGTGCGCCGAAGGGCACGATGTAGGCGGCGACCTCCTGACCGTCGAGCAGCCCGCTGACGCGGTCCGTCGCCTCGGCGACGAAGGGCAGGGCCTCCTTCAGCTTCCCGGGGCGGATGGTTGCCTGGCGCGTCATGATCAGCATGGCCGTGCTCCCTCGGCGGCCGCTGTCGGCGTGTGACGACCGCCGCCGTTCGACCGTACGCCCGGTCGGTCGGCCGGGGATAGGGCCGAACGGCCCCCGAGGGCAGCGCCCACACCCTGGCGGCCGTCTGCCGTAGCGCGGGGCCCAGCCCCGTTCCCTGGGGCATAGCCGTAGCCACCGGTACGCGTGTGGTCCAGGGGCCGGGGAGGAGGTCTGTGCCGCCCGGTCGTGGTCCGGTTGCGGGGGCGTGGCGGCCACAGGGTGCTGTCCGGTGGGGTCTGTCGGTTCCCTGGGGCACAGCCGTAGCCACCGGTACGCCTATGCCCCAGGGACCCAGGAGAACGGTGGGTCAGCTGGCCCCCTCGACGTCGTTGCCCAGCAGGTCGGCGATCGTGCGGGCGCCGTCCGTCACCGCGGTGCGCGCAGCCTCGAGCGCGGCGCCGTGCAGCCTGAACGTGGGGCCCAGGACGCTGAGGGCCGCCACGACCGCGCCGTCGACGTCGTGGACGGGGGCGCTGACGCCGGTGATCCCCTCCTCGACGGTGTCGTGCCCGACCGCGGCCGCACCGGGGGCGATCGCACCCGCCAGTGCCTCGCCGACCGCGGTGCCCTGCCGTGGCACGTCCCGGCCACGCCAACCGGCGACCCGCAGGGTCATGCGACCCTCGGCCGCGGCGATGTAGATCGCGGTGCGCGCGTCGTGGGCGACGGCCAGGTAGGTCGTCTCGCCGGTCGCCGCGGCGACGGCGTCCAGCGTCGGCTGGGCCAGCAACGGCAGCGGGTGTCCGCCGACCACGCGGTGTGCCAGCCGGACCAGCCGGGGCCCCGGTCGGTACCCGGACTGGGTGCGGGCGACGAACCCGGCGGACTCGAGCGACGCCAGCTGCCGGGTCGCCGTCGAGGGGGCCAGCCCCACGACCTCTGCCAGCCGGGTCAGGGTCGCGCCACCGGTGCCGTCCTGGCCCGCGTCCTCGACCACGGCGCTCAGCAGCGCCAGCGCCCGGTCGCTGGACCGTGCGGTCCCGGCTGCCTTCACGTCGTCCACGGTCACCCTCTTGACATTCCGTCTGATGGAAGTAGCTTCCGCTACATGGAAACACCGCAGACCCTACTCGGCGCCACGGGCATCCGTCCAGAGGATGTCCTGGCGGTCGCGCGCGACGGGTCCACCGTCGGCCTTGGGGCCGACGCCGTCGAGGCGCTGGACCGCGGCGCCGCCGTCGTCAGCCGTCTGGTCGGCGCGTCCCAGCCGGTCTATGGCGTCTCCACGGGCTTCGGGGCCCTGGCCGACACCGTCATCCCCGACGACCGGGCGGCCGAGCTGCAGCTGGCGCTGGTCAGGTCCCACGCCGCCGGGATGGGGCCGGAGCTCGAGCGTGAGGTCGTCCGCGCGATGATGGTGCTGCGTGCCCGCAGCCTGGCCATGGGCTACAGCGGCGCACGTCGCGCGGTGGCCCAGCAGATCTGCGACCTGCTGAACCACGACCTGACCCCGGTCGTGAAGGAGCACGGGTCCGTCGGCGCCAGCGGTGACCTGGCCCCGCTGGCGGCGTGTGCGCTGACCCTGCTGGGCGAGGGCGAGGTCGACACCCCCGACGGCCGTGTCCCCGCGGGTGACGCGCTGGCCGCGGTGGGGCTGACCCCGCTGCAGCTGTCGGCCAAGGAGGGCCTGGCGCTGATCAACGGCACCGACGGGATGCTCGGGATGCTGGTGATGGCGCTGGCCGACCTGCGCGACCTGTACGTCGCAGCAGACGTCATCGGCGCCATGACCACCGAGTCGCTGCTGGGCACCGACCGCGCCTTCGACGCCGACCTCGTGGCGATGCGTCCCCAGCCGGGGCAGCAGGTCAGCGCGGCCAACCTGCGGGCGGTGATGGCCGACTCCGCGATCGTCGCCAGCCACGTCCACGACGACACCCGCGTGCAGGACGCCTACTCGCTGCGGTGCACACCACAGGTCCATGGGGCCGGCCGCGACGTCATCGCCTTCGCCGAGCAGGTCGCCGAGCGCGAGCTGGCCAGCTTCATCGACAACCCGGTGGTCCTGCCCGACGGCCGGGTCGCGTCGTGCGGCAACTTCCACGGCGCGCCCGTGGCGTACGCCGCCGACATCCTGCGCATCCCCATCGCCGACCTGTCCGCGCTGTCCGAGCGCCGCACCGACCGGCTTCTGGACCACACCCGTTCCCACGGGCTGCCACCGTTCCTGTCCACAGACGCCGGCGTGAACTCGGGCCTGATGATCGCGCAGTACACGCAGGCGGCGATGGTGACGACCAACCGCCGGCTGGCGATGCCCGCCAGCGTCGACACGGTGTCGACCAGCGGCGGGCAGGAGGACCACGTGTCGATGGGCTGGGGCGCGTGTCGTGCGCTGCGCGAGACGACGGCCAACCTGCGCCGGGTCCTCGCCGTCGAGCTGCTGGCCGCCGTCCACGGCCAGGTCCTGCGCCGGCCGCTGACCCCCTCACCCGTCAGCGGTGCGGTCGCCCGGCTGGTCCTGGACGTCGCCGGTGGCCCCGGCCCCGACCAGCACCTGGCACCCCGGCTGGCCGCCGTCGAGACGCTGCTGGCCGACGGCAGCCTGCTGTCCACGGCCCGTCAGCACACCGACCTGCACTGACCCAGACGACCGACCCAGACACCCGACCCAGACGACCGATCCCGACGACCGACGCACGCCGACTGACCAGAGAGGACCCCAGATGAAGGGCTCACGACCGGTCCGCGCCCCACGGGGCACGACCCTGACCGCACGCTCATGGCAGACCGAGGCACCGCTGCGGATGCTGATGAACAACCTGGACCCCGAGGTCGCGGAGGACCCCGACAACCTGGTCGTCTACGGCGGCACCGGGCGTGCCGCCCGCAGCTGGGAGGCCTACGACGCGATCGTGGCCTGCCTGACCGACCTGGCCGACGACGAGACGCTGCTGGTCCAGTCCGGCAAGCCCGTGGGGGTGCTGCGCACCAACGAGTGGGCGCCCCGCGTCCTGCTGGCCAACAGCCACCTGGTGCCCGACTGGGCGAACTGGGAGGATTTCAGACGGCTCGAGGCGGAAGGGCTGACGATGTACGGTCAGATGACCGCCGGGTCGTGGATCTACATCGGCACCCAGGGGATCCTGCAGGGCACCTACGAGTGCTTCGCCGAGATC
>JBFKGB010000397.1:0-3394 GCA_041633535.1 Euzebya sp.
GGCCACGCCGACGTGCCACAGCTGCCCGTCGTCGTCGTACAGGCCGAGGATCAGCGACCCCACCCCGTCCCCGGACTTGTGGGTGCGGTAGCCGGCCACGACGCAGTCCGCGCTGCGGACGTGCTTGAGCTTCAGCTGGGTCCGCTTGTCGCTGACGTAGGGCTGGTCGAGGGGCTTCAGGATCAGCCCGTCCAGCCCCGCCCCCTCGAACTCGGTGAACCAGCGCATCGCCGTGTCGCGGTCGCGCGTCGCCGGGGCCAGGTGCACGGGCGGGCTGAAGGCCTCCGCGATCCGCTCCAGGACCGCACGGCGGTCGGCGAAGGGACGGGCGGTCAGGTCGTCCTCGTCCAGCGCCAGGACGTCGAAGACGACCATCTCGGCAGGGGTCTGCTCGGCGAGCATGGTGACGCGGGACTCCGCCGGGTGGATGCGTTGGCCCAGGGCGTCGAAGTCCAGCGTCCCCTCCACCGCCACGAACAGCTCACCGTCGACGACGCAGCGGTCGGGGAGGCTGTCCAGCAGCGGCTGGCGCATCTCGGGGAAGTAGCGGTCCAGCGGCTTGGTGTTGCGCGACCCCATGACCAGGTCGTCACCGTCACGGAAGACGATGCAGCGGAACCCGTCCCACTTGGGCTCGTAGGACAGCGGGATGTCCGGCGGTGCCGCGACGGGCTTGGCGAGCATCGGCTTGAGGGGCGGCATGACGGGGAGGTCCACCCCGCGCAGCCTAGCCACGCCAGCCGATCCGCCGATGGCATGAGCAACATCCACCATGGTGGATCCTGATCACCCGTGGATCATGAGCAACATCCACCATGGTGGATCCTGATCACTCCGGTGGTTCCAGGAGCAGCACCGGGATCTCACGGTCGGTGCCGGCGGCGTAGTCGGCGTAGGCGGGGAACGCGGCGACGCAGCGGGGCCACCACTCCGCCCGCTCGGCGCCGGTGATCTCGCGTGCGACGACCTCACGCTCGACCGTCCCGTCCTGCATCAGGATCCGCGGGTTGGCCTGCAGGTTGGCGTACCACGCCGGGTGGTCCGGGGCGCCGCCCTTGCTGGCCACCGCCGCGTACACCCCGTCGTGCTCGACGCGCATGACCGGGACCTTGCGGACCTTCCCCGACGATGCGCCCAGCATCGTCATCAGGATCACCGGCATGCCGCGGATGTCGACCGACTCCGTCGTCCCCGTCCGCATGATCTCCGCGACCTGGTCGCGGACCCACTGCGTCGGGCTGGGCTCGTACTCGCCATCGAGGTCCATCACCCCATCCTGACAGCGCCGGGCGCCGGCGGTAGCGTCGGCTGATGAGCCGGCGACCCGGGGTCAGGCGGTCCGGGCCACCAGGTTGGGGATCTCGGTGGGGGTCGCGCCGCTGAAGTCCAGCCAGGTCTGCGAGCGCTCGACCTCGCCGACGCCCGACACCGTCCAGTCGCAGACACCGTCGGCGAAGATCCGGTTCAGCTCGGCCCACTGCTCGGCCGTGAACGACACGCCCGGGTAGTCGCCGCGCTGTGGTGCGGTGGTGCGGCACTTGATGACGTCCTCCGTCGTCGGCCCGCCCGCGGCGATCCGTGGGCTGCCGCCGACGCGGAACACCTGCTCGCACGCGCTGTCGCGGTCACCTGCGGCACCCGGGACGGCCAGCGGCACCGGTGAGTACCCCGCTGTGGTCACCACGCAGCTGTCCCCACCCTGCGCCGGCCGTGCGGTGGCGACCTCGTCGGTCCACGACGCGTCGTCGCTGAGCCCGCCCGAGGCGGTGCGGGCGGCCTCGATGCCGTCCAGCCACGAGTGCATCGTCGTCCAGGCGTCGTTGTTCAGCAGCACGCCTGACCAGATCGACTGGGTCTCGCGCTCGCCGAAGGTCGCCTCGAGCCGCTCGGCCATCATGTAGCTGCGCACCTGGTCGTGGAAGCCGAGGATCGGCACCGGGTCGGCGTACAGGTTGACGTCGATCACCGGCGCCTGGTCCAGCGCACCGCGGCCGGTGACGAAGCCCCAGCGGTACAGGTCCTCGGCCAGGGTCGGGTCCATGGCCATGCGCGGCTGGACGAGGTCGGCAGCCGACGCCTCGGCCAGGCGCTCCTGCGGGGTGCGCTCGTCCAGACCGGGGTGCCAGGGGCCGTAGCCCTCCTCGTCGAAGCTGCCGACGTGGCGGTTCAGGTACAGGAACTCCTCGACGTCGATGACGCCGTCCAGCAGGGCGGCGAAGCCGTACTGCACACCGACGTTGTCGACAGGGCGACGGGCGTAGCCGGTCGCCGGGTCCACACCCAGGTAGTGCACCAGGTTGTCCTGCAGGGTGCAGCGCTCACCGGTGCCGGTCTCGCGGGAGTACCGCAGCTCGACGGGGATCCGTGAGCAGCCCACGTCGGCGACCAGCAGGTCGGCGAAGGAGTTGTCCCAGTCCTCGCAGATCCCCTCGAACTCGTGTCCGAAGATGGCCAGCCGCTGGTCGGTCGTCCAGTCCTGGTGGACCGGCAGCTCGCGGCCGGCGCCGTCCTGGATCTGGGCCTGCACGGGCAGCGGCTCGTCGGTCAGGTCGAAGACCTGACGCAGCAGCCGACAGTCCGCCGGGCTCATCGCGGTGGTGACGACGTCGGGGAAGGAGATCAGCGGCACGCCGCCGTCCTGCAGACCCGGGTAGGAGTTCATGGTCGTGTACTGCTGGATCGCGCCACCGGACGCGCCGTTGCCCATGACCCAGTCGTGCTGGCCGTAGGTCTCGGTCAGGTGCTCACGCACCATCATCATCGTCTCGGCCGACAGCACCTGGTTGCAGTGCGTGTTGAAGATGGTGAGGGTCGAGTGCGGCACCAGGTAGCCCTGCAGCACCGCGGGGCGCAGCACCTCGGGACCGACGTCCAGCGCCGAGCCGCCGGCGTCCACGCCACCGGACAGCACCTCGTTGGGGGTGTTGATGCCCTGCTGGCGGCCGATGCCGCACGAGGCACCCCAGTTGTAGAGGACCTTGTCGTTCCACGCCTCGGGGGTGGTGAACGGCGCCTCGGGTCCGCGGGCGGCGGGGTCGTCCAGGATCGCGATGCGGGTGATGCCGCGGTTGATCGTGGTGGTCTCGACGCGGGCGATGGCGGGGACGACCAGGCCCTCGGTCGTGCGGGTCGTGGTCAGGTCGGCCGGGTACGGGCCGTAGGGGTCGGTCAGCGGCTTCCAGTCCAGCGCGTCGCCGGGGACCTCGTCCGCCTCGGCGATGGCGGCCGGGTCGGCGGTGCCCTCCGGTGAGCCCGACAGGTAGTACCAGCGGACGTAGGTCTGGATCGAGCAGTCGTCGTCCAGCTGGGTGGGTGCCTCGCCGGTGACCAGGTCGAAGTCGCGGATGTCGGCGGTCCGGCAGACGAAGGGCGTCTGGTGCGGCCCGGAGAAGAC
>JBFKGB010000398.1:0-3373 GCA_041633535.1 Euzebya sp.
CGGGGCTGGGCAAGTCGGTGCTGGTCAACCGGATCGCGGACGAACGTGCGGCGGCCGGTGACCTGGTGGCCGCACCGCTGCGGCTCGCCCGTGGACGGGACCCCCTGGCCGCGGTCGCCGGCGCGCTGACCCCGCTGCTGCCGACCGGCGAGCGGCTGGCCTCGGGGCTGGGCGCCGCCCTGGACCGTGTCCGCGACGTCGGGTTGCTGGGGGCCCGTGTGGGTGTGGCCGCGTCGGAGGAGGACCGTTACACCGGGCTGGCCGCGCTGCTGCTGGCCCTCGCCGGGCTGGCGCGGGACACCGAGCGGCTGCTGCTGATCCGTGTCGATGAGGTGCAGAACCTGTCCGGCGACCCGCTGTCGCAGCTGCTGACCCTGCTGGGCGACCTGCTGGAGCACCGTGTCGCCGCCGTGGACGTGACGGGGGCCCGGGTGGAGGAGCACCTGCCCGTCGCCGTGATGCTGTCGGGCCTGCCGCAGTTCTCGCAGCGGGCCGCCGACGCCGGTGCCACGTTCTCGCGTCGGTTCGCCACGACCTACCTGGAGCCCTTCACCGACGAGGAGGTCCGGGCCTCCCTCACCTACGCCTTCGGCGAGGGCTTCGAGGTACTGACCGACGCCGGCCCCGCGGTCGTCGGGCTGCAGGTCGCTGCCCGCGAGGAGCTGATCGCCCGGTGTCTGGGCGACCCGTTCCTGTTCCAGCTGGCGGGCGCGGCGGCATGGGACGCCGACGACGGCGCGGTCATCACGGCCGAGGACGTGGTGTCGGGGTGGCAGCGGGTGCAGCGCGAGGTCGACGTCCACCTGCGCGCCCAGATGGCGGGCCTGACGGAGCTGCAGCTGCAGGTCCTCACCGCGGCCGCTGCCCTGGCCGACACCGGACCGGACGGTACCGCCATAGCGCGCCGCATCGGTCGGCGAGGGTCATCCGACATCGGCTCGACCCTGCAGGGTCTGGTCGCCAAGCGCCTGCTCAGCCTGGAGCCCGGCGGCTACCGGGTCGTCTCACGGTCCCTGGCCCGCCACCTGTCCGATCACGCCCTGCCCGGCTGAGGGATCCAGGTGGCGTGGACGACACCGTCGACCGGCGAGGACAGCACGAACCCCACGCGGCGCAGCAGCGCCTGCGCCGCCAGGTTCCCCACGTCGGTGACGGCCCGCACGACCACCTCGCCCGGCCCTGTCGACGCAACCGTCGCCCGATCCGCAACGATCTCGACCGCGGTGTCCAGCACGGCCTGTAGGGCCGCGACGCCGATCCCCCTCCC
The DNA here is from genome assembly GCA_041633535.1 of Euzebya sp. GTDB lineage: Bacteria > Actinomycetota > Nitriliruptoria > Euzebyales > Euzebyaceae > Euzebya. The sequence goes on from JBFKGB010000398.1 coordinate 1,268, forward strand.
CCGGGCTGACCAGGCCAGCCAGATGCCGGTCTCGAACACATCCTCATCGGAGGGGCGGTGCAGCCTGACCGCGCCGGCGACGTCCCCGTCGACCACCACGGCCCACGTGGCCGTGCCCGCCCCGCTGCCCAGGTCCGCCCGCGCCTCCCGGTGGTGGGCGCGCAGCCAGGCGATCCGCTCGAGGCTCCAGGCCACCCCCTCGGTGAGGGGTGGTGTGACGTCGTCGGGCGCGGCATCGGCGACGGCGACCTCGACCAGCCGCTCGAGCACCGGCTCGTCGACGGGGACCAGCCGGACGTGGGGACTCACACGACCTCGAAGGTGACCGACCGGGCGTCGACGTCCACGGCGGCCAGCCTGACCCGCACCTCGGTGCCCAGCGGCAGCACCCCCGGCACGCGTGTGAGGACCGCGGGCTGCCGCAGCTGCAGCTCTGATCCCCGTTCCGACGCGCGCACGACCGTGGCGGCGAACAGCTCCCCCACGCGGTCGGCCAGGACACGGGCCTCGACCAGGTCCAGCACCGCGCGCTCCAGCGCCGAGGCACGGCTGCGCGCCTGCGCCATGGCAGCGGGCAGGTCCTCCAGCCGCTCCTTCACCCACTGCGGCACCGGCGACCCGGCGCAGACGGCCAGCGCCACCTCTCCCGCGTAGCGGTCCACCAGGCGGCGCAGGGGGGCGGTCACGTGCGCGTACACCGACGCGATGGCCTCGTGGCGTGGCTGGTCGGGGACGGAGCCGTCGAACGCGGCGTACCCGGCGCCCCGCAGGCCGACGGCGGCCATGGAGATCATCGCAGCCTCGGTCGGCTCGTGCGGGTCGAGGGTGCGGACGAACGCGGCGTACCCGATCTCGGGCGGCCATGGCAGACCCAACGCCCACGCCCGTCGCCGCAGGCCGTGGATCGTGTCCTCACCCGGCGCGGGCAGCGTCCGCAGCACGCCGACGCCAGCCTGGACCATCATCTGCCCGGCCGCGATGCCGGTCAGCAGCGACACCTGGGCGTTCCACCCCTCGACCGGCAGTGGTGCCCTGAACGCCAGCCCGTAGCCGCCCGGCGCCGTGTGGACCACCTCCTGGTCGGGCAGCTCCAGGCTGATGCCGCCGCGGACCCACTCGCGCTCGGCGCGCAGACGCCCCAGCAGCGACAGGCGCTGCAGCATCGGGTCGGTGCCGGCGTCCACCGCGGCCTGTGCCTCCTGGTAGGTCAGCTGCGCCCGGCTGCGCACCAGGGCCCGCTCGACGTGGCTGGACGTCAGCTGACCCGAGTCGTCGACGTCGAGGGTCCACAGCAGCGCCGGCCGGTCGACGCCGGGCAGCAGGCTGGCAGCGTCTGCGCTGAGCGCCTCGGGGTGCAGCGGCGTCACCAGGTCGGGGCTGTAGCGCGAGACCCCGCGGTCCCAGGCCTCGACGTCGACAGGATCGCCGGGCTCGACGAAGGCGGCCACGTCGGCGATGGCGTAGCGGACCCGGAGCCCACCGCGGGACCCGTCGCCGATGTGGACCGCCTGGTCGAGGTCGCGGCTGCCCGGCGGGTCGATCGTGACCAGCGGGATGTCGGTGGCATCGGTCCGGTCGTGCAACGGGCCACGGGCGGCAGCCGCCGCTGCAGCCGTCAGCACGTCGTCGGGGAAGCGGGCCGGCACCTCCAGCTCGTCGCGCAGCGCCTGGAACGGCGCGGTCGACAGGTCCTCGGGCAGGGGGCGTCTGATGGGGGTCACGCCGTCACCCTATGAGATGGCCGTGCCTACCAGGCGGACGACCCGCCACCGCCGTCGCTGCCGCTGTCGGAGGAGCCGGAGCTGTCAGAGGAGCTGTCCCAGGAGCTGTCCGAGGAGGTCCAGCTGTCGTCGGTGACCGGGTGGGACCCGGTCGCACGTGCGGCGGCGCTGGCTGCCTGCGCGATCGCATCGACGTGGGCCACCGTCCCAGCGGCGACCTCACCCGCCTGCTGGACGAGCCGGAGGGCACGGGCGGGGTCGACGTCGCGGGCGGCGCCGGCCTCGAGCAGCGCCCGGTCGGCCCAGTCCAGGCGGTCATGGACCGGCTGCATCAAGGACGGCTGTCACGACCGGGTGCTGGCCCGCGCCGCGGCCAGCGCGATGC
>JBFKGB010000399.1:0-3368 GCA_041633535.1 Euzebya sp.
ATGATGCGGCCCGTCACGTCACCGGCCGCGTAGACGGTCCGCACGTTCGTGCGGCTGACCGCGTCGACGGGGATCGCACCGCCCGGCTCGATCTCGACCCCGGCGGCCTCGAGCCCCAGCCGGCGGGAGGAGGGGACCTGTCCGACGCAGTACAGGGCGTGGCTGGCCTCGATCCACGCCTCGTCGCTGCCGTCGGCCGCGGCGACCTTGACGCGCACGCCGTCCTCGCCCACCTCCATGTCGTAGGCGCGGCGCTGCCGGTGGATGGTCATGCCCCACCGCTCGAACTCGCCCTCCAGCACCCGCGCGGCGTCCTGGTCCTCGCTGGGCAGGATGACCTCGCGGGAGGACACCAGGTGCACGTCGACGCCGAACTTGGCGAACGCCTGGGCGTACTCCGCACCGGTCACACCCGAGCCGACCACGATCAGGCGTTCGGGCTTCTCGCGCAGCTCGAACAGCTCTCGCGAGGTGAACACGCGGCGGCCGTCGGGCTTGGAGAAGGGCAGCACCCGCGGGGTCGAGCCGGTCGCGACCAGGATGGCGTCGGCGCGGAACGCCGTGACGCCGCCGTCGGCGGTCTCGACCTCGACGGTGTCAGGACCGGCCAGGCGCCCGTTGCCCCTGATGATCCGTGCGCCAGCAGCCGCCACCTTGGACTCGATGTCGGCGGACTGGTTCAGGCCCAGGTCCCGGACGCGGTCCATCACGCCGGCGATGTCGGCGGTGGCGTGCGCGGCGACCTCGCTGCCGGTGTCCAGGTGCACACCCAGCCGCTCGGCGGTCTCCATCGACCCCATGGCCACCGAGGACACGATCATCCCCTTGGAGGGGACGCAGTCCCACAGCACGCTGTTGCCGCCCAGCCCCTCGCGGGAGATGACGGTCACGTCGGCGCCCTGCTCGGCGGCGACGAGGGCCGCCTCGTACCCGCCAGGGCCTCCACCAAGGATCACGATCTTCTGCTGCATCCTGGCGACCGTATCCGACGGCGCCCGGTATCGCCCTGCCCGGGTCGCCGTCGCGTCAGAACCTGCGCCCTGACATCCCGTCCACCACGATGCGGACGAAGTTCGGCTTGAACCCGCCCGCGGCCGGTGCCAGGTGGCTCAGACGCAGGAAGGTCTGCTGTGCGGCGTCGGCGACGACCTCACACCGGCCGGTGACCACGACGCTCCACCCCGACTCGCGCTCGCCGTAGCCGGGTGAGGCGATCGAGTCGACCTCGAAGGTCACGGGCATGCCGTGCAGCGCGGCGTTCTGGATCACGCCGATGCCGGTCTGCACGACGATGTCGTCGCCGTCCAGCAGGTAGTTGACCGGCAGCAGCTCAGGGGCCCTGTCGGGGTCGGCGGGCGGGGCGTTGAACGCCATGCGGCCCACGCCGTACTGGTGGGACCGGATGAGGGACCAGCACTCGGGGTCCTCCAGCGGCGTCATGCGGGATCGGGTCAGGAACGTCATCGTCCTCAGCTCCTCTGTACGTGTCCGGCGACCGCCTGGTCAGCGGCCCGGTCGTCCACCGACAGCGTCGGCCGGCACAGGCGGTCGGCGATGTCCCCGACCAGCTGGACGGCTGTCACCTCGGCCACCTTGCGCAGCAGCAGCGCGTCCAGCGCGCTGCCCAGCAGGCCCCCGGGCGGCTCGTAGCTGCCGACGAGCTCCAGCGTGGGTCGGGCACCTGCGGCGGCGATCAGCCCCAGCTGTCCGCTGAACGACGGCAGGCGCCGCTCGTCGACGGTCCGGGTCCCGTCGACGGTCCGGATGGGCGTCCAGCGCAGGGTGCGCCACACGGTGTCGCCGTCGATCCACGCCGTGCCCACGGTCGCCAGAACGGGCTGGCGCAGCCGACCCAGGCGGACCTCGGCCTGCCAGTCCCCGGCGGTCCGGCGGGCGTCCTCGGCCAGCCACTCCCCCGGCGAACTCGCGAAGCGTCGAGCAGCCATCCTCCCGCTGTCCGGGGAGAGGGGGACGTGCACCGCCAGCTCGCTGCTCATGCCATGACGGTGCCCGCCGCCCCCCGTCACCGGCAGGGCCGAAGGTCCCGCTGCCCGGGGACCATGGGCACGATCGGCACCTGTGGGGATAGGCTGCGGGCGTGGCTGAACCTACGACATCGGGGTCCCTGGGCGCGACGCTCGGACGCATCGCCGAGGCGCTGGCCGGCGAGATCATCCTCGACCGCCTGCTCCCGCAGATCGTCAGCGCCGCCCGCGAGGTGACCGGCGCCGCGTACGGCGCGCTGGGGGTGCTGGCCGAGCACACCGACCTGATCACACGCTTCATCCATGAGGGGATGGACGCCGAGCTGGTCCACCTGATCGGACCGACGCCCACCGGCGGGGGTCTGCTGGGCGAGCTGATCCGCCATCCGCGGCTGATCATCACCGACGACCTGAACCACCACCCGGCCGCGCGGGGGTTCCCGGCGAACCACCCACCCATGACGACGTTCCTGGGCCTGCCGGTCCGGGCGGGCGGGCGGATCTTCGGCAACCTGTACCTGACCGACAAGGCGGGCGGGTTCACCAACGAGGACGCCGACGTCGTGACGGTGCTGGCGGCCCAGGCGGGCCTGGCCATCAACGCCGCACAGATGGCGGAGGAGCTGCGCATGGTCGCGGTGCAGGACGAGCGCGACCGGATCTCGCGGGACCTGCACGACGGGGTCATCCAGCAGCTGTTCAGCATCGGGATGAGCCTGGAGGGCGCGCGCCCGCTGGTGCGCACCGACCCGGACCGCATCGAGGAGCGGCTGGACGCCGCCGTGGACCAGCTGGACGGCACGATCAAGGAGATCCGGACGACGATCTTCACGCTGCGCCCCGGACGCACCAAGGAGGTCGCGCTGGAGCGCGGCATCGTCGAGCTCGCCCGCGAGTACGAGCACGCTGCCAGCTTCACCCCCTCTGTCCAGATCGGCTCGCAGCTGGACCTCAAGGTGCCCGCCGAGGTCATCCCCGACGTGCTGCACATCGTGCGCGAGGCCCTGTCCAACGCGGCCAAGCACGCCCAGGCCAACGCCCTGCAGATCCGGGCCGACGTCGACGGCGACGACCTGTGCATCGTGATCACCGACACCGGTGCCGGGTTCGACCCGGACGACCTGATGCCGGGCCACGGCCTGGACAACATGGCCGAACGTGCCGCCATCCTGGGTGCACAGCTGCGCCTGGACTCTGCCCTCGGCGGTGGCACCACCGTCGACCTGCGGGTGCCGCTGCGCATCGTCGACCTGACACGGGAGATCCCAGCAGATGACTGAACCCATCACCCAGCCCATCCGCCTGATGCTGGTGGACGACCACGAGGTCGTCCGCAACGGGCTGAAGTCGATGGTCGAGGCCAGCGGCGAGATGAAGGTCGTC
>JBFKGB010000400.1:0-3359 GCA_041633535.1 Euzebya sp.
CACCGGGCCGGCGACGGCCACCCGTCTGGGTCCCGTCGAGCAGCGTCCGCTGGCCGAGCTGTGCTACGCCTCGCTGGGCCGTGGCGAGGTGACCAGCCATGGTCGCAAGCTGGTGGGACTGTCGCAGCGTCGGCGTCGGCAGGGGGCCCTCGTGCAGTGCGGGATCCTGCGTCGCTGGAAGCCTTCCCCCCTCATCGAGGCGCTGGGCGTCGAGCCGGCCCGCGCGGCGATCGAGCGGGCCGCGGTGGGCCTGGAGGACCTGATCGGCTCGGGCATCAGCGACGCCTCGATCATGCGGGCCGTCCGCGCCCACCTGTAGACGATGGAGGACACGGTGGACCGCAAGCTGATCATCGCCTCCAACCGCGGGCCGGTGTCGTGGACCCGCGAGGATGACGGGACCTGGACACCACGACGTGGCGCCGGCGGCCTGATCGTCGCCCTGGGCGGTGCGCTGCAGCAGCGGCCGGGCACGTGGGTGTCGGTGGCGCTGGACGACAACGACCGCGAGCTGGCGGCGGTCCACGACGGGCAGGCGTTCGACGCCGACACCGGTCAGGGACGCTTCACCCTGCGCCTTGTCGACGTCGGCGAGCGGTACGACCGCTACTACAACGAGGTCGCCAACCGGCTGCTGTGGTTCACCCTGCACCAGCTGTGGGCCGAGCCCTACCAGCCGGAGGGGCGGGGCTGGCAGCAGGCGTTCGAGGACTACCTGGCCGTCAACACCGCGGTCGCCGAGGCCGTCATCGCCGAGGCGACCGACGCCGACGGGGAGGCCGTCCCTGCCGAGATCCACCTGCAGGACTACCACCTGCTGACCGCCGCCCCGATCATCCGCGCGGCGCTGCCCGACGCCCGGATCCTGCTGTACGTCCACACGCCCTGGGTGCACCCGACGTACCTGCGGCGGCTGCCCGACATGATGCTCGACGCGGTCGTGGCGGGGCTCAGCGCCTGTGACCTCGTCGGCCTGTCCGCACCCGAATGGGCCGCCAGCCTGCGGGCCTGCCTGGTCGAGCTGGGCGAGGGCCGCGCCGACTTCGACCGGATCCGCACCCCTGGCGGCAGCACGTTGGTGCGCGACTTCACGCTGGGCATCGACGCGGACGGCCTGGCGGCCGTGGCGGCGTCAGATGCCGCCGTCGCCGCCCGTGGGGCCCTGGCGGCCGACGTCGGCGACCGGATGCTGATCGTCCGGGCCGACCGCACCGACCTGTCCAAGAACATCCTGCGGGGCCTGCACGCCTTCGACCGGCTGCTGGAGCTGCACCCGGACCTCGCCGACCGTGTGCACTTCCGGATGCTGCTGAACCCCTCACGGCAGGGGGTGCCGGAGTACCGCGACTACCTGCAGGCATGCCTGGACGAGACCGCGCGGATCCAGCAGCGGTGGGGCGAGGACGTGGTCGTGGCGGTCACCGACGACGACTTCCCCTCCGTGGTGGCCGCCCTGCAGTCCTACGACGTGCTGCTGACCAACCCGGTGATCGACGGCACCAACCTGGTGGCCAAGGAGGGGCCGGCGCTCAACGACGTCGACGGGGTGCTGGTCCTCTCGCGCAACGCCGGGGCGGCGACCGTCATGGGTGATGCGCTGATGGTCAACCCCTTCGACGTCGAGCAGCAGGCGCAGGCGCTGCACACGGCGCTGACCATGCCTGCGGCCGAACGGGCCGACCGGGCGGCGTCGCTGAAGGCCGCCGCCGTCCAGGGCACCCCCGCGGAGTGGCTGGCCGACCAGGAGACCGCCCTGACCGAGGCGATCCGCTACTAGTCGGCTGCCCCCACCCCCGTTGGCACGATCGGGGCCCACCCCCATTGGCACGATCGGGGCCCACCCCCATTGGCACGGTCGGGGCCCACCCCCATTGGCACGATCGGGGCCCAAATCGTCCAGCGGCGAGTTCGGCCCCGATCGTGCCGTTGAGGGGGTGCGACGCCGGCGTCCGCGCGCGGGCCCGCACGTGGACCGGCGAGGCCCCTGGTCAGTCCTCGAGCCGGTCGGCCAGGTCGGCCAGCCAGGCCGCGAACCCCTCGGTGCCGTCCACGACCATCCCGGCAGCCTCGCGGACCCGCGGGTCGGTCTCGGGGCCGTGGTCCACGGCGATGGTCAACCCCCGGCGCCGGGCCACGGCGGCGAACGCCGGCAGGTCGCCCAGGTCGTCGCCGGCGTAGGCCACCTCGGCGAAGCCGTCGGTCAGGCGGTCCACAGCCGTGCCCTTGTCGGCCTGCACCGGCGGGCGGACCTCGATCACCATCTTGCCGTCCTCGACCGCCAGCCCGTCCCGGCCGACGACATCCAGGCCGCGCACGGCCGTGGACAGCGCGATCCCGGCCTCGTCCTGCTGCACGGCGCGGCGCCAGTGCACGGCCAGCGCCAGGCCCTTGTCCTCCAGGTGGGCCCCCTCCCACTCCTCCACGACCGCCGGCAGGACGGCCCTCGCCTCGTCGAGGGCGTCGACCCACGGCCGTACCCGGCTGTCCGGCTGCACGACGCCGTCGACGACCTCCTCCAGGCCGTACAGGCCGACCAGCTCGACGCCGGCAACGCCGACCCGTCGCTTCAGGAAGTGCGCGGACCGTCCCGACACGACGGCCACCCGGCCCAGCACGGCCTGCAGCCGTGCCACCGACGCCCGGGTGTCGCCGGGCATCTCGGAGTCCTCGGGGTCGGCGACGATCGGCGCCAGCGTGCCGTCGAAGTCCAGCACCAAGCAGGCACGGGTCGGGTCACCGTCGGGCCAGCGGGTCATGTGCGCTCCTGCGCCAGCCGCTGCAGCAGCGGGATGGCGGCGATCTTGTCGTCGGTCAGGTCCTCCCACAGGATCCCGGAGGGGCGGGGACGGCCGCGGGGGACCCGGATCACGCGCGTCGGCGTGACGATCAGGTCCAGCGGGGCGTCGTGGTCGGTCACCGGTATCCGCCCTGCCCCGAGGACCTGGCTGTCATGCACGGTGGTCGCGACGACGGTGTCGGCGGTGATCATGCCCGCCGCCTGGGCCAAGGCGAACTCCAGGTCGGCGAACCCCCCACCCTTGCCCAGCCGGGCCCCGGTCGCGTCGACGGCCACGCACCCCGTGACGACCAGGTCGATGGCCGTCAGATCCTCCACGGCCACCGGGACGCCATGGACCGATGAGCCCGTGATCGAGCTGGCCTTCCGGGGGCTGACGGTCAGGTCCTCCGGACGCAGGGCTGTGAACGGGTGCGCGCCGGCCAGCCGCGGCACGGCCATGTAGACCGTCATGCCGTCCTCCAGCGCGCGCTGCCGGACCGACCACTGCGGGCTGTCGGGGTTGGCCTTGACCGACCGGGCGGCCTGCCACTCCGGCGTCCCACGCAGCAGCTCGGCGGCC
>JBFKGB010000401.1:0-3338 GCA_041633535.1 Euzebya sp.
AGGGGGCTGTAGCTCAGTTGGTAGAGCGCCTCGGTCGCAACACCGACGGAACAGCCCTGGGATCCATGGTCAGTCCGTGGGACCTGTGGTCAGGACAACTCAATAGGGGGCTGTAGCTCAGTTGGTAGAGCGCCTCGGTCGCATCGAGGAGGCCTGGGGTTCGATTCCCCACAGCTCCACGCACAGACGCCGCCCGGTTCCCCGGGCGGCGTCGTCCGTCCCCGTGGGTAGCCTCGCCCCATGGTCAAGATGGTCGCCACCGACATCGACGGCACGCTGCTGCGCAGCGACCAGACCGTCAGCGACAGGACGCGGCGGGCGGTCGAGGCCGTCGAGGACGCCGGCCTCACGTTCATGCTGGTGACCGGCAGGCCGCCCCGCTGGCTGGCGCCGGTGCAGGAGGAGCTGGACCACCACGGCATCGCGATCTGCGCCAACGGTGGGGTCGTGCTGGACCTGCGCACGGGCGAGGTGCTGGAGGTCAACGCCTTCGCCGAGGACACGGCCCGCGAGGTGCTGGGCCGGGTCCGCGACCTTGCCGCCGGGCTGGGCTTCGGGGTCGAGTGGGCCGACGGCTTCGCCCACGACCCCAGCTACCCGCGGGGCCTGCGGCAGTCCGAGAGCGTGCCCGGGGCCGTGCACGACGTGACCGACGACGACCAGTTCTTCGACCGCCCGGTCGTCAAGCTGCTGGTCCGCACCGAGGACCAGGGTGAGGCGCTGGAGGACCTGGCCGGCCGCGCCGTGCAGGCCACGGACGGGCTCGCCACCGTGACCTGGTCCATGGGCGGTCTGCTGGAGATCTCGGCCGCGGGCGTGAACAAGGCCAGCACGCTGGCCCGGTTCGCCCAGCAGCGGGACGCCGACAGCGGGGAGGTGGTCGCGTTCGGCGACATGCCCAACGACCTGCAGATGCTCAGCTGGGCCGGGCGGGGCGTCGCCGTGGCCAACGCCCACCCCCTCATCCTCGACGCCGCCGACGAGCACACCGCGAGCAACGACGAGGACGGCGTCGCCCGGGTCCTCGAGCGCCTGGTGGGCTGAGAGGTCAGACCCAGCTGTCGAACAGGATCAGCAGGTCCCAGACGTCCCGCGGGATCTCCATGCCCAGGAAGACCGGTGCCCAGAAGGCGAAGCCGGCCAGCGCCAGCACCGTCACGGTCACCGGCACCCACCGCATCGAGCGGCTCTCCAGGGCCTCGTCGGCCAGGTAGGCGAGCGACAGGGCGATGAAGGGCACGACCGGGGTCAGGTAGAACAGGAACACCGGGCGGGGGCTCAGCAGGTAGGGCAGGGACTGCCCGAACAGGAACAGCGCGATCGTCATCGCCGGCCACGACCGGCGGAGCACCGCGAAGCCCAGCAGCCACGGGTAGCCGATCAGCGCCATCCACCACAGCGCCGGGTTGCCCATCCCCAGGACCTCGGCGACGGTGCCGGGCGCCACGTCGCACGTCTCGCCGTCGGCCGGCCCCTCGGCAGGGCACGACTCGTAGTAGTAGGCGACCGGACGGATCATCAGCGCCCACGTCCACGCGGGGGCCCGGTAGGGGTGCTCGGCCTCCAGGTCCCGGTGGAAGTCGAAGATCTCCCCCTGCTCCTCCCACCACCCGTCGAGGACCGGCAGGAACCCGCTGGGGCCCCGGCACTCCGCGGTCTGGTCGGGCAGGTCGGGGGCCACCACCTCGGCCTGCGGTGCCGGGCTGCCGCACCGGTCGGCCTTGCGGGTGCTCTCGACGTTGGCGAACCAGCCGACGTAGCTCAGCAGGTAGACGACGACCGGGACCAGGACGAGGGCCAGGAACCCCCGCGCGACGGCCGGCACCAGCGCGCGGGTCCAGCGTCCGGTCCAGCGGCGGCGCCACCACAGCTCGCTGCCCAGCACCCAGGCCCATGCGAGCCCCAGGGGGGCCAGTCCCGACCACTTCGTGGCCACGGCCAGGCCCAGCGCGACACCGGCGGCCCACAGCCAGGGCCGTGGGCGGCGGGGCAGGCTGACGGGTGGCGTCTCCTCCCCCTCCTCCGCCAGCGGGGGGTGTGCCGGGGTGCCCTCCCACAGCTGGTCGCGGTCGATCAGCAGAGCCAGGACGCCCAGCAGGACGAAGAACTGCAGGAAGATGTCCAGCATCGAGATGCGCGACATCGTGATGGCCAGCCCGTCGGTCGCCAGCAGGGCGGCCCCCAGCAGCGCGGCCGACCGGCGCCGGAACAGCCGCAGGCCGACGAACCACGCCAGCGCCACCGACCCGGTGCCGAACACCGCGGACATGACCCGGCGGGCGAAGGACTCGGCGGCCTCGCGGGCCCGGACCTCGGGGTTGGGTCCCTCGCCCTTGTCCTCCTGCACCAGGCAGTCGTCGTCCTCGACGACCACGGCCTGCTGCACGGGGTCGTCGGCGTCCACGCCGAACAGCGCCAGCCCTGTGGCGATGATCCACTTCCCGACGGGCGGGTGCACCGCGAAGGACGTCTCGGTCCCCACGTCCAGGTAGTCGCGCGCGTCGTAGTAGTAGTAGGTCTCGTCGAAGTAGCAGCGCTCGGGCAGGCCCAGCCGGTCGAACCTGACGACCCCGGCGACCAGCACGACGAGGGTGGGCAGCACGACGGCCCACAGCCAGCGGCTGCGGGGTGTCTCGGCGGGAGGGGTGGGACCGGCCGACGGCGGGATGGTCGGGGCGGTCGGCGTCGGGTTCTCGGTCATCGAGCTCGTGTGGTCTGTTGATGCGATGCGACTGATCGGATGCGACTGGTCGGATGCTGCGATCGGCGTGCGTGCGGCGACCATATGTCCTTGTGACCACCCAACACGACACGCCCACCGGCCACCTGGTCCTCGTCTCGACGCCCATCGGCAACCTCGAGGATCTGTCGCCCCGAGCCGCCCGCACGCTGCGCGAGGCCGACCTGGTCGCGTGCGAGGACACCCGTCGCACCGGGCGGCTGCTGGCCCACATCGGCGCGGAGGTGCCGATGATGGCGGTCCACGACCACAACGAAGGGGTCAGGGCCGGCCAGCTGTGTGACCGCGTGGCCGAGGGGCAGACCGTCGTGCTGGTCAGCGACGCCGGCACGCCGGGGATCTCCGACCCCGGCTACGACGTCGTCAGGGCGGCAGTGGACCGTGGGCTGCCGGTCACCGCGGTCCCGGGCCCGGCAGCGGTCGTGCATGCGCTGGTCATCAGCGGGCTGCCGACCGACCGCTTCGCCTTCGAGGGGTTCCTGCCGCGCAAGGCCGGCGCCCGCCGGCAGCGGCTCGCCGGACTGGCGGGCGATGACCGGACCCTGGTGTTCTACGTCGCGCCGCACCGTGCGGCCGACGACCTGGCGGCCATGGCCGA
>JBFKGB010000402.1:0-3319 GCA_041633535.1 Euzebya sp.
GAGGCCGCGATCAGGCCAGGGACGTCGGCTGCGGGCAGCACGGCGTCCAGCAGCCACCGGCCGAGCCCTGCGGAATGGCGCTGCGGGTCCACGATCAGCAGCGACAGCACCCACAGCCCCTCCCGCACCGCCGACATCGCCAGCCCCACGACGTGGCCGTCGTCGTCGGTCGCCACGACGCTGCCAGTCGGGTCGGTGACCAGCAGGTGCGACAGGCGGCCCAGGGCACGCCGCGCGCCCCGTGCGTCACGCTGTGGTGGCGCCGGGATGCCGAAGCGTGGGAACAGGTGGCCGAACGTCCTCGCGGTCAGCACGTCGACGGCGGGGACGTCCGCCATCGTCATCGGACGCAGCGCGGCCGTGGCCATCCCTCAGACCGCCGTGGTGGGGCTCGCCGCGATGTCGGTCCGGTGGTGGGCGCCCTTGAAGTCGACCGCGCCGACGCCCACGTAGGCCCGGGCGCGGGCGAGGGTCAGGTCGGGGGCCGTCGCCGAGACCGCCAGGACCCGTCCACCGGCGGTCACCACGGTGCCGTCCTCCTCGCGGGTGCCGGCGTGGAACACCACCGTCTGCTCGTCCTGCGCGGCGACGTCCAGGCCCGTGATCGGCAGCCCGGTGGCGTAGGCGCCCGGGTAGCCGCCGCTGGCCATCACGACGGTGACGCAGGCGTCGTCACCGAACGCCAGGGGTCCGTGCGCGGCCAGACGGCCGTCGGCGCAGGCCGTCAGCACCTCACCCAGGTCGCTGGTCAGCCGCGGCAGGACCACCTGGGTCTCGGGGTCACCGAAGCGGGCGTTGAACTCGATGACGCGCGGTCCCGCGCTGGTCAGCGCCAGCCCGGCGTACAGCACCCCGACGAAGGGGGTGCCGCGGCGGGCCATCTCGTCGACGACGGGCTGCAGGACCGTCTGACGGAGCTCCTCGACCATGGCGGCGTCGACAGCGGGGACGGGCGAGTAGGCACCCATCCCGCCGGTGTTCAGCCCCTGGTCGCCGTCGTCCACCCGCTTGAAGTCCTGCGCGGGCTGCATCGGCAGCACGGTCGTGCCGTCGGACAGGCCGAACAGCGAGCACTCGGGGCCGTCCAGGAACTCCTCGATGACCAGCGCGGCACCGGCGTCGCCGAACACGCCGGCGACCAGCGCGTCGTCGATGGCCGCCTCGGCCTCTGCCCGGTCGGCACAGATCCGCACGCCCTTGCCCGCCGCCAGACCGTCGGCCTTGATGACGTAGGGCGGTGCGTACCCGGCCAGTGCGGCCTTCGCCTCGGCGGCGTCCGACCCGGCCCAGTACCCCGCGGTCGGGACACCGGCGGCGGCCATGACCTCCTTGGCGAAGGTCTTGGACCCCTCCAGGCGCGCCGCGGCGGCCGTCGGGCCGAACGCCCGGATCCCGGCGTCACGCAGCGCGTCGACGACGCCGGCGACCAGCGGTGCCTCCGGACCGACGACGACCAGGTCGGCGCCGACCTCCTTGGCCAGGGCCACGACCGAGTCGGGGTCCTCGGCGTCGACGTCGGCCAGCGTGGCGACGTCGCGCATGCCGATGTTGCCGGGGGCGCAGATCACCTGCTCGACCGAGGGGGACCGGTTCAGGGCCCAGGACAGTGCATGCTCGCGGCCTCCGCCGCCAATGACCAACGCTCGCATGCCCCCGATAGTGACAGACGGGCGGCCGGAAGTGGCAACCGGGGGATGCGGTCCCCACCGGTTACGCTGCGTCCGTGCTGTGTGAGCTGATGGGTCCGGCGAGGGTGATGGCTCTTCCAGCGTTGGCCGAGCTGCGTCCGGGCGTGGAGGACCTGTCGGTCAGGATCCTCGGGCAGTCCCAGCACGGCTACCGGCTGGTCGGCGTGGTCATCGGCGGCGAGCAGTCCGCGGTCGCCGTCGCCGGCTTCCGCATCAACGAGAACCTGGCCTGGGGCCGCCACCTGTACGTCGACGACCTGGTCACGCGCGAGGGCTTCCGGGGTCACGGGTACGGGCGCCAGCTGATGGGCTGGCTGGTCGAGCAGGCCCGCCACGAGGGCTGCACGCAGCTGCACCTGGACTCGGGGGTCGGCCCGGACCGCCACGACGCCCACGCGCTGTACCACTCCGTCGGCCTGCGGATCACCTCCCACCACCTCTCGGGGACGGTCCCCCCGACCGCCTGAGGTCAGCGTCCCAGCGCCGCACCGACCCGACGGACGGCGTCCAGCACGGCCGGCGTCGGGTTGGCGGCGTAGCACAGACGGAACCAGCCCGGCTCGGGGCTGCGGATCGCCGACCCCGGCGTCAGGTTCACGCCGGTGGACCCAAGGATGCGCTGCCACAGCGCGTCCTCGGCCTCCCACGTGGGGGCCTCCAGGTGCGCCCGCAGGTCGCACAGCACGAAGAACGCCGCGGTCGGGGGGACGTGGGGGATCCCGACGTCCGTCAGCGCACCCGTCACCGCGGCCGCGGTCCTCGCCAGCCCCGTCCGCATCGCCGCCAGGAAGGTGGTCACCCACGCCTCGTCGTCCAGCATCGCTGCAAGGACGTGCTGGGTGTGTCCGCTGACCCCCTGCCACAAGCCCTGCAGCTCGATCGCGCGGCGCAGCTCCTCGTTCTCGGTGACCAGCACCCCGGCACGCATGCCGCTCATCCCGAGGTCCTTGCTGAAGGCCCACACGACGTGCAGCCGGTCACCCAGCGTGTGGCGCAGCCGCCCGACGGAGGCGAACCCGACGTCGGGGTGGTGGACCGAGAGGGCGTAGACCTCGTCGGCGATCACGTGCAGCCCTGTCTGCTCGGCCCAGCCCAGCACGGCCTCGAGGTCCTCCGCCGACATGACCTGCCCCCGCGGGTTGTCGGGGTTGGTCAGCAGCAGGACCCTGACGGGCACGTCGGCGGTGTCCAGGGCGTGCTGCAGCAGCGCAGGCGTCAGCCGGAACCCGTCGTCGGGGCTGGTGGGCACCGGGACGATCTGCAGCCCGGGCCGCATCTGCAGGTCCGGCCAGAACCCCGAGTAGGAGGGGGTGGGGACCAGCACGCCGTCGCCGGGGTCACCCAGCGCATGGCCGAGGGCGTCCAGCACCCCGCTGGCCCCTGCCAGCACCTGGACGTGGGCGGGGTCCAGCGGACGGCCGAACACCTCCCGTCCGAGCAGACGGGCGATGCCCTTCCGCAGACCATCACGCCCCGCGTTCTCGTCGTAGGCGACGACACGGTCAGGGACGGGCGGGAAGGCCTGCAGGTGGGGTCGCAGCAGGTCGACGACCTGGTGGTTCTCGGCGATGCACAGCCCGACGTAGCCGGGCGTTCCCTCCCGGTCGAAGTGGGCCTGGATGTAGGGCGCC
>JBFKGB010000403.1:0-3315 GCA_041633535.1 Euzebya sp.
GACGACTTCGGTCGGCGACGCACCTCCACCGAACGGCTCGAGAAGGTCGAGGACCAGATCGACCTGCTGCACGACGGCCTGACCGCCCGCTTGATCGACCACGCGACCCTCGGCCGCGCCCAGACCACGTGGGCCGTGCGGATGGTGCTGGCCTCTCGGCACCTGGAGCGGATCGGCGACCACGCCGTGAAGATCGCGGGCGAGGGTGCGTTCGTCACGACGGGCCGGCGCCCCCTCCCCCGTTCACACGGCTAGCGGCACCGGCCCCCGCTCACACGGCTAGCGGCACCGGCCCCCGTCCACACGGCTGACGGCACCGGCGGTCTTGGCCGCCGACGGGCCGGTCTGGCACCCTGCGCGAAATGGTGCTCCCACAGCTCTCCCCCGGCGTGTACTGGGCCAAGACCTCGACGGTCCGCACCGCCGACGGCGCCGACATCAGCTACCGGGTCCTGACCGACCCCGACCACGGGCCAGGACCGGCGGTGGCGCTGCTCAGCGGGTTCCTGTGCCCCGACACGTGGTGGCACGACCTTGTCCCCGAGCTGCTGGCCAGCGGCCACACCGTCGTCATGCTGCACTACCGGGGCATCGCGAGCTCCTCGATGCCCACGGCCACCAACGGCAGCCCCGCGCTCAGCATCACGCGCTACGCCGAGGACGTCCTCGATGTCCTGCACGCCGCAGGCATCGACCGGGTGTCGCTGGTCGGGCACTCCATGGGCGGCCAGGTCATGGTCGAGGTCGCCCGTCGCATCCCCGAGCGCGTCGAGGCGATGGTGTCCGTCACCGGCGCCTACCGCTCACCGACCAAGGACCTGTACGGCCAGGGCTGGCTGGTCAGCCCCCTCGCCGAGCAGCTGATCCGCGGTCTGGGGCTGCTGCGCGAGCCGATGGGCACCGCGGTCTGGCGGACCGTCTGGCGCACCGTGCCGTTCCTGCCGGTGGGTCGTGCCGCCGCCGCCTTCAGCCACCGGACGCCGGCCGCCATCGTCGACAGCTACGAGGCCCACGCACGGACGCTGACCGGCGAGTACTTCGTCGAGGCGTTGCGGGCCATGCACGAGCACGACCCGGGCGACGTCCTGGAGCAGCTGGACATCCCGGCCCTGGTGATCACCGGCGACGCCGACCCGTTCACCCCCACGGCGGTCGCCCGGACGATGGTCGAGCGGCTGCCACAGGCCGAGCTGCTGGTCGTCCAGGACGCCTCGCACGGCGCGATCCTCGAGCACCCCACCATCGTCAACCCGGCCATCCTCGCCCACCTCGGCGGGGTCGGGCTCACCGCTCCCTGACGCGCTCGACGGTCAGCTGCTGCATGACCTCGTGGCTCTCCGTCGCCGGGTCACCCGGGTCACGGTGCCAGCGTCCGTCGGGTCCCAGCGTCCACGACGACCGACGGTCGGCCAGCAGCACGTCCAGCATCTCCTGCAGCTGCCGCCGGTTGCCGGCGTCGGTCACCGGGATGGCCGCCTCGACCCGGCGGTCCAGGTTGCGCGACATCATGTCGGCCGAGCCGATCAGGTAGTCCAGGTCGCGGTCGTGGTCGCCGAACCGGAACACCCGTGAGTGCTCCAGGAACCGCCCGACGACCGAGCACACCCGGATCCCCTCGCTGAGGCCGGGCACGCCGGGCAGCAGCGCACACATCGACCGCACGATCAGGTCGATCCTGGCCCCGGCCTGCGAGGCCTCGTACAGGGCGTCGATGATCTCGCGGTCCGCCATGTTGTTGCACTTGATGATGATGCGGCCGTCGGTGCCGGCGGCGGCCTCGCGACGGATCAGCTGCAGCAGCCGGTCCCGCATCGACCCGGGGGCCACCAGGAGGGTCTGGTAGGGCGTCTCGGCGGAGTAGCCCGTCAGCATGTTGAACAGCTGCGACAGGTCCGCGCCCACCTCGGGACGCGCGGTGAACAGGCCGAGGTCCTCGTACACCGTCGCGGTGGCCGGGTTGTAGTTGCCCGTGCCCACGTGGGCGTACCGACGAAGCCGACCGTTCTCCTCACGCACCACCAGGCAGGTCTTGGTGTGGGTCTTCAGCCCGATCAGGCCGTACACGACGTGGACGCCGGCCGACTCCAGGTTGCGGGCCCGGCGGATGTTGGCCTCCTCGTCGAACCGGGCCTTCAGCTCGACCAGCGCGACGGTCTGCTTCCCCGCCTCGGCGGCGCGGACCAGCGCCGCGACGATCGGCGAGTCGGTCCCGGTCGTCCGGTAGATCGTCAGCTTGATCGCCACGACCTTCGGGTCGTCTGCGGCCTGCTCGATGAAGGCCTGGGTGGTGGCCTCGAAGGACTCGTAGGGGTGGTGGACCATGACGTCGCCGGCGCGGATGCGCGACCACATCTCCTCACGGTGGCCCAGCGTCGTGGGCACCTTCGGGGTCCACCGCTCGTGGGACAGGTCGGGTCGGTCCAGGCCGGCGAGCTGCCACAGCCCGTCCAGGTTCAGCAGGCCGGGGATGCGCACGACCGCCTCGTCGGGCACCTCCAGCTCCTCCACGAACGGCAGGATCAGGTCCTCCGGGCACCCGTCGGCGACCTCCATCCGCACGACCTTGCCGAAGCGGCGCTCCAGCAGCCCCGACTCGATGGTCTCCAGCAGGTCCTCGGCCTCCTCCTCGGCGAAGGCCTGGTGGGCGTGGCGGGTGACCCGGAAGGCCCCGTGGTCCAGGACCGTGACGGAGGGGAACAGCCGGTCCAGGAACGCCGCGATGACCTGCTCGGTCGGCACCAGCCGCGTCTCGCCGTCCAGCCCCGGCGGCAGGACCACGAACCGGTTCAGCTGGTGTGGGATCTTCACGCGGGCCAGCGAGCGCCGCCCGTCGGCCAGCCGAAGGTGCACGGCCAGGTTCAGCGAGAGGGTGGAGATGTGCGGGAACGGCCGGCCGGGATCGATCGCCAGGGGCGTCAGGACGGGGAACATCCGCTCGTCGAAGACGGTCTGGCAGTGGGCGACGTCGGCGTCGTCCAGGGCGTCCCAGTCCAGCAGGACGATGCCCTCCTTGCCGAGCTCGGGCACCAGGACCTCGTGGAAGATCTGTGCCTGCCGGCGGGCGACGTCGGCGAGGATCCCACGGATCGCCCCCAGCTGGCCGGCGGCGCTGAGCCAGCCCCTGGCGTCGTTGCCCAGATCGGCGTCCTCGCGGATCAGGTCCATCCGCTTCTGGACCCACTCGTCGGTGTTGCCCGAGTAGATCGCGCAGAACTTCACGCGCTCCAGCAGCGGCTGGGTCTGGTCCAGCGCCAGCGCCAGGACCCGGGCGTTGAACGCCAGCGCGGACAGCTCGCGGTCGCCGTACCGCGCCCC
>JBFKGB010000404.1:0-3313 GCA_041633535.1 Euzebya sp.
CTGCCCGGTCGTCAAGCTCCAGCGCGGCCAGCTCCTCCTCGAACATCCGCTGACCCTATCCCGCGCACGTCACTGGACCACACCACGCCGACCCGGCGGTCATGTCGCGTGCGTGGCCGTCCCCCCGAGGCCGCCGCGCGTCCTCGCGGACGTGAGGATCGATCGGCCACTCACAGGCACGGGTCGCTGGCGAAGTCATGATGACCTCGACCCGGCTGGCAGGCCTGCTCCACGCGGGAGCCGATCACCTGACGTGTCCCCTGCACGGTGACCGTGACGACATGCCGGACGGCTCGCACCGAGTCGTCCTGCGCACTGACGTCGCGGACCAGGAGGACCTCCACCTCGCCCGGCCCGACCTCACGTACCTCGATCTGCACCTCGTCGGCCTGCACGTCCGCGTGGGCCAGTGCAAGGCCCACCGCATGGTCGTCCGCCTCGGATGCCCCGGTCGAGCAGCCGAGCAGGATCACCAGCGACCCGACCGAGCCTGCCAGCGCACGTCGTGGGATCACGGCAGCAGGCTAACAACCACATCGCCGTCATGATCCGTGCGCCGCACCACGACCCCCCGCAGGTCGGCCAGCACGTCCGGATGGGGATGCCCGAAGCGGTTGTCAGCGCCGACGCTGATGACGGCGACCTCGGGGGTCGTCGCGGCCAGGAACCCCTCGGCGTTGGTGTCGCCACCATGGTGGGGCACCTTCAACACGTCCACGTCGATCCGGGGATCATCCCGCAGGCGGGTCTGGGCGATGACCTCGGCGTCACCGGTCAGCAGCGCCGTCCGCCCCTCCCCCGTTGTCACCAGCAGGACCAGCGAGTTCTCGTTCGGCTCGCCACCCAGCCCGGTCGGCGGGGGCGAGAGCACCTCGATCCGCAGGGAGCCGTGCTGCCAGGTGCTGCCGGCGGCGGCGTGCACGACCGGTGGCCCACCCGCCAGCCCGGTCCCGACCCCCTCCCCCCTGGGGCCGACGACGACCGCGCCGACCGCAGCGGCCTGCAGGACCCCCTGCAGACCACCGACGTGGTCGTCGTGGGGGTGGGTGAGGACCACCGAGGCCAGGCGGGTGACGCCGTGGTCGCCAAGGCGCCGAGCGACCACGTCGTCGTCGGCCCCGGTGTCGACCAGCATCCAACCGGCCGCCGGGTCGCCGAGCAGGAGGGCATCCCCCTGGCCCACGTCAAGGGCCACCAGCACCGGCGTGTCCGGGAGGGCACCCCCCGAACCCGGCGACACCACCAGCAGCGCGGCACCGACGACCGCGACGCCGACGGCCGTCACCGCGCCCATGGACGTGCCCGTTGTCCGGGCCTGCACACGCGCACCACCTGTCCGGAGCAGGATCCACAGGCCCAGCAGCAGGACGCCGACGACGGCGGCGGTCCTGCCCTCGGGCCCCGAGAACACCCGGGCGCTCAGCAACACGACGCGCAACGCCGGACGGGCGACGACGGCCACGACAGCAGCCACGTCAGGGGCGACCACTGCGGTCAGCGCCATCACACCACCGACGGCGCCGGCAAGGCCGGCGGCGGGGACGGCGACCAGGTTGGCGGGCAGGCTCGCGGGGTGCACCGTCCCACCTGCCAGCAGCAGGATCGGTGCGACGGCGACCTGCGCCCCGCAGGTCGCGGCCAGGATCCGTCGCAGCGGAGCGGGCAGCAGCGGCAGGTGTGCAGCGAGGGCCCGCTCGAGCGGACCCAGCCCGACGATCACGCCGGCCGTCGCCGCCATCGACAGGATGAACCCCAGCCGGACGGCCAGCATCGGGTCGACCAGCAGCGCGAGCAGACCGGCGGTGCACAGCAGGTGCGGCGTCGACCGCAGCCGCCCCACGAGCGCGGCCAGCAGCACCAGCGTCGCCATGACGGCGGCCCGCACGACGCTGGGCTCGGCCCGGACCAGGACGACGAACCACCAGACGCTCAGCAACGCGGTCCACCACGCTGCCCGCCGGTGCCTGACCAGACCGCCGACCAGCCCGACCGTGGCCAGCACGACCACGCCGACGTTGGACCCTGACACCGCCACCAGGTGCGAGAGCCCGGCGTCGGTCACCTGCGTCTCGACGTCGGCGGGCTGCCCCGTCAGGTCGCCCGTCACCAGGCCGGTCAGCAGCGAGGCCTCCGGCGGCGGAAGGTGCCGCGCGGCGGCATCCCGCACCCGGTCCCGGACGGTCGTGGTCGTGCGCAGCCAGGCAGGTGGGGGCGCCGTCTGCTGCAGCGTCCAGGCGTCCACCGCCACGGCCACGCCCTGCCGTGCCATCCCCACGGCCAGGTCGCCCTCCAGCCGTCGCACCGTACCGACGACCCGGTAACGGGCCCCCATCTGCACGTCATGGCCCTCGGCCGGCCACAGCATCACCCGCTCGCGGGTCCGCCACCGGTGCGCGTCCGGACCCGCCACGACGCTGCGCAGCCGCCCGAGCACCCATGCACGCCCGTCCGATGCCGTCCGGACGTCGCTGACGGCCACCAGGTCGACCTCGACCGTGCGCGTGCCCTGCGCCAGCGTCGCCAGCGGCCCGTGGCGCACGACGTCCATGCGCACCGCTGCGCCCCACGCGCTGGTCACCGCGACGGCCAGCGCTGCCAGGACCAGCAGGCCCCGCGGGCAGCGACCCCTGGTCCAGAGCACGAACAGGAGGACCCCGGCGTGCACCGCGAGGACCACCCACAACAGCGCCCCGGCGTGGGTCGTCAGGTGCTGACCCAGCACGGCCCCGCCCCAGGCGGCCCCCAGGAGGACGGCGACGTCGACGGTGCTCACACCCTGACCCGTGCCTGGAGGTCGGCGAACCGGTTGGGACCGATGCCGGGCACGTCCAGCAGCTGGGCGACGTCGACGAAGCCGCCGATGTCCTCGCGGTGGGCCACGATGCGCTGCGCCGTGACCGGTCCGACGCCCGGCAGCTGCTGCAGCTGCTCGGGGGTGGCGGCGTTCAGGTCGAGGACCGCGCCGCCGTCGTCCTGGGCGGTCGACGTGGGGGGAGGAGGGGGCGGGGGCGTCTCGCCCACCGTGGGCACCCGCACCTGCTCGCCGTCCACCAGGGTCCGGGCCAGGTTGAGGGACTCGACCCAGGCGGTGGGGGTCACGCCGCCTGCCGCGTGCACCGCGTCGGCGACCCTGGCGCCGGCGGGGAGGGTGATCACCCCGGGCCGTGCGACCTGACCGGCGACGTGCACCACCACGCGAGGCTGCGTGGCGGTGGCGGCGGGACCGGGGACGCCGAGGGCGGGGGGGGGCGGCGTCGGGGGGACGGCGACGCCCGGTGTCCCCTCCCCCGCCGTGGCGGACCAGACGGCGAAC
>JBFKGB010000405.1:0-3310 GCA_041633535.1 Euzebya sp.
GGAGGGGCGACCGTCATGACGGCCGGTTGTGGGCTCGGGCGGGGAGGGTTCTAGGCTGACCTGACCCCGGTCACCGGGGCGCAGCCGACCACAGGAGCCACCCCCATGACCGACACCGCGCCCGACACCCCCATCGCCAGCGGCGCGGCCGCCGTCCACGCGCTGAAGGCCGCCGGCGTCGAGCACCTGTTCACCCTGTCGGGCGGGCACATCTTCCCCCTGTACGACGGGTGCCGGCAGACCGGCGTGAAGCTGTGGGACTTCCGCCACGAGCAGTCCGCGACCTTCGCCGCCGAGGGCCTGGCCAAGCTGACGCGCAGCCCGCAGGTCGTCGCCCTGACCGCCGGCCCTGGCGTCACCAACGGCATGAGCGCCATGGCCAACGCCCGCTTCGGGGGCTCGCCCGTGCTGATGATCGGCGGCCGCGCACCCGCCGCCACCTGGGGCACGGGCAGCCTGCAGGAGATCGACCACACCGCCTTCATGGGCCCGATCACCAAGTCGGCCACCACCGCGATGACGCCGGACGAGGTGGCCCCGACGGTCGCGGAGGCCCTGCGGGTCGCCGGCTCGGCCCACCGCGGCCCGACCTTCGTCGACATCCCGATGGACGTCGTGTTCACCCCCGGCAGCAGCACCGAGGTCGCCGCGCCGACGGGCCACGACCACCACATGCACGACCCTGCCGAGGTCGCCGCCATCGCAGCCAGGCTGAAGGCCGCCACCAGCCCGGTCCTGATCGGGGGCACCGACGTGTGGATGGACGGCGCCGTGCAGTCCTTCACCGACCTGGCCGAGACCACCGGCGCCGCGGTCATCCAGAACGGCATGGGTCGGGGGTGCATGCCCGCGGACCACCCGCAGGTGCTGTCGCGCGCCCGTGGTGCGGCGTTCAAGACCGCAGACCTGGTCGTCGTCATCGGGACGCCGCTGGACTTCCGGCTGGGCTTCGGCCGCTTCGGTGACGCCGACGTGGTGCACATCGCCGACAGCCCCTCCCAGATCTCGGGCCACGCCAACCCGACGCTGACGGCGGCGGGGTCCCTGCACCCCCTCCTGCGCGACCTCGCCGAGCAGACCGGCGGGCCCACGACCGACCTGAAGGCGCAGCGCGGGACCTGGCTGGCCGGGCTGCGTGACGTCGAGGCGAAGAAGCAGGCCGAGGAGTCCGACCTGCTGACCGCCGACGGCGACACCATCCACCCTGCCCGCGTCTACGGCGCGATGGCCGAGGTGCTGGACCGCGACGCGGTGGTCATCGGCGACGGCGGCGACTTCGTGTCCTACGCCGGCCGGTTCATCCAGTCCTACCAGCCCGGCCACTGGCTGGACCCCGGCCCCTACGGCTGCCTGGGCACCGGGATGGGCTACGCGACCGCTGCAAGGATCGCCCACCCCGACAAGCAGGTCGCGCTGATGCTCGGTGACGGCGCGGCCGGGTTCAGCCTGATGGACGTCGAGTCGCTGGTGCGCCAGGACCTGCCCGTGGTCATGGTGTGCGGCAACAACGGCATCTGGGCGCTCGAGAAGTACCCCATGCAGCAGCTGTACGGCGGCTGGGACGTCGCCGCGGACCTGCAGCCGGGTCTGGGCTACGACAAGGTCGTGCAGGCCATGGGCGGCGCCGGCGAGACCGTGACCGACAGCCGCGACATCGCCAAGGCCGTGCGCCGCGGGTTCGACGCGGGCGTCCCCTACCTGGTCAACGTCATCACCGACGCCTCGGTGGCCTACCCCCGCTCGACCGCGCTGGTCTAGACCACGGTGCTCGGCATCGGTGACCCCGACCCGCAGGGGCGCACACCCCTCGCGTGCAGCGGGGACCGGCCGACCAGGCCGGGGTTCGTCCACCGGCCCGAGCCGCACCTCGACGCACCGTTGCAGGCCGGCATGGTCCTGCCGGTGGTCCAGACCGAGCGGCTGACGATGTGCGCCCTGGACGAGCACCATCTCGACGCGTTCACCCGGCTGCAGCACGACCCTCGCGTGGCCGAGTGGTTCGGTGGGCTGCCCGACCCGCTGCCGCCGTGGCGGACCCGACTCGAGGACACCTGGCGCGTCATCGCCATGTTCCTGGGGCACTGGGCGCTGCGCGGCTTCGGCCAGTGGGCCCTGGTCGAGCGGTCCACGGGACGGCTGGTCGGACGGGCGGGACTGTGGCAGCCCGAGGGCTGGCCGGGTGTCGAGGTCGGTTGGCTGGTCGACCCCGACCGCTGGGGCGAGGGGTTCGCCACCGAGGCCGGCCGGGCCGCCGTCGACATCGCCTTCGACCGCCACGGGCTCGATGAGGTCATCAGCGTCACGCTGCCCCACAACACCGCCAGCTGGCGCGTGATGTCCCAGGTGGGGCTGAGCGACACCGGCACGACCGTGGACCTGCGCGGCCGCACCCAGGTCCTGTACCGCATCACCCGGGAGGAGTGGATGGCCGACGTCCGCCCCGACCCCGCACCGCAACGACTGGACGACCACAGTGCATGACCGACAGGGTGAGGGGGCCGTCCGCATCGCCGGCGGTCAGGGCTTCTACGGCGACACGCCTGCCGCCATCGCCGACCTGCTGACCGAGCAGCCCGACTACGTGTGCCTGGAGGCGCTGGCCGAGCTGACCCTCGCGATCCTCGCCAAGGACCGTGCCCGCGACGAGACGCTGGGCTACACCAGGGACCTGCCGCTGTACCTGATGCAGCTGCTGCCCGCGGTCCTGGCCGGCAAGGCCGCCCGGGCGGCCGGGGACGACACGGCGTGGGCACCGAAGGTGATCACCAACGCCGGGGGCATCAACCCGGTGGCGGCGTTGCGCTTCCTGCAGGGCGCCGCCCAGCGGTTCGGCCTGACCGGGTTCACCGTCGCCGTCGTCATGGGCGATGACCTGCGCGCCCGCCCCGACCTGCTGCCCGACAGCTTCCCGCCCGACGAGGAGCTGCAGTTCGCCAACGCCTACCTGGGCGTCGCCGGGATCGTCGAGGCCCTGCAGCGCGGCGCGGACGTGGTCATCACCGGACGGGTCGCCGACGCGGCGCTGTTCCTGGCCCCGCTGGTCCACGAGCACGGCTGGGACATGGCCGACCACGACCTGCTGGCCGCCGGGACCGTCGTCGGGCACCTGCTGGAGTGCAGCGGGCAGTCCACCGGCGGCAACAACGCGGCGGAGTGGTGGACGGTGCCCGAGCCCTGGCGGTTCGGCTTCCCACTGGCCGACGTCACCGCCGACGGCGGCGCCACGATCTTCAAGCCCGAGGTCGCCGGCGGCAGGGTCGACTTCGACACCGTCCGCCAGCAGCTGCTGTACGAGGTGGGGGACCCGACC